>JAHDDM010000032.1 GCA_020629355.1 Rhodospirillaceae bacterium | reverse complement strand
TTAAGGCAGCAGCACCTTGGGTATGTATTTTATTGGCATTTCTTGTCTTAGTGACCTTTGTGCCTTCGGTCTCAACCCTGCTGCCGAATACGGTAATGGGGCCAGAAATAGTCACGAACTAAAAGTCTTTAGCGCGAACTCTAAGGGCAAATTTTTGAATTTTGCCAGTGGCAGTTTTCGGCAAGGTCTCGAAGACAACATTTTTTGGTGTTTTGAAACCTGCCAGACGGGCGCGACAAAAGGCGATAATTTCTTGTGCGGTAGGTTGTTCATCTGCAATACATTCGATGAATGCGCACGGAACTTCACCCCATTTTTCGTCAGGCTGTGCGACAATAGCCGCATGAGCCACCGCTGGATGTTGATATAAAATTGCTTCTACCTCGACTGAGGAAATGTTTTCACCACCAGAGATAATCACGTCTTTCAGGCGATCCTTGACTTCAATATAGCCGTCTTCGTGTACCACCGCGACGTCTCCGCTATGGAAGACATCGCCAACAAAGGCTTTCTTGGTGGCTTCGGGATCACGGTGATAGCCTTTCATTACGGTATTGCCACGGATGGTAATTTCGCCTGTGGTTTCACCATCAGCAGGTACAGGTTTGCCTGTTTCCAAGTCGAGAACCTGAATATCTTCACAGATAGGCAATCGAACACCTTGGCGGGATTTAATTGCGGCTTGGTCGGAAAAGGCTAGTTCATCCCACGGGCTTTGCCATAGACAATGGACAACATGACCGTAGGTCTCGGTCAGGCCATAGACCTGCATGACATTAAAGCCGAGCTGTCCTGTTTTTTCGAGCACGGCTGGCGGAGGTGGCGCGCCAGCGGTCATCACCTGAACGGTACGAGAAAATGCGCGCTGTTCGGTCTTTGGGGCATTGATCAGCATCCCCAAGACTATTGGTGCGCCGCCAAAATGCGTAATATTCTGTTCTGCTACGGCATCAAAAATGGCTTTGGCACTTACTTGACGTAGGCAGTAGATTGTTCCAGCAACAAGAGCCATCATCCAGCAATGTCCCCAGCCGTTACAATGAAACAACGGGACGGAATACAAGTAGCGTGGATGTTGTGGGACACCCCAAGCTGGGATAGTGCCCATTGCCATCAGATATGCGCCGCGATGATGATACAACACACCTTTGGGTTTGCCTGAAGTGCCAGAGGTATAGTTCAGCGCAATGGTGTCCCATTCATCTGGTGGTAGAGACCAGTTGTCCTGTGTATCACCAGTGGCCAGGAATTCTTCGTAGGTGATACTGTCGATTTTTGGGATAGGGTCATTATAGTCGCTTTGTGCGTCAATGACTTCGATAATCTGTGGCGCGGGTTGCTGCATTAAGGCCAGAGCTGCCATGATGACGGGCTGGAACTGTTGATCAACAATCAGGCATTTTGCGCCGCTATGATCAAGGATATAGGCGACGGTGCTGGCATCAAGGCGGGTATTGATGGTGTTGATAATCGCGCCATGCATGGGCAGGGCAAAGTGCAGCTCGACCATTTCGGGTGTGTTATGTAGCATGACAGAGACGACATCACCGCGTGCAATACCTTGCTTGTTCAGAGCATCAACACATTGCAGGCAACGGTGATACAGAGCCTTCCAGCTATACTGTCTATTGCCATATACTACTGCCAGACGTTCGGGAAAAATACTTTGCGTGCGCTTGAGGAATGATGCGGGTGTAAGGGCAACATGATTGACTTTTGTTTGGGGAAAATCAGTCATGGTGAGGTGCTTTCATGGGTAGAGAGACGGTCACACCATCCAGTATTCCTTCGGGTGTTTGTACGGAAATTTTGTGTCCTTCTTGGCTATAGTTTCCTGTCAACATCCCTAAGGCGACGATACAGTCTAAGTCTGGTGAATATGCTGCTGAAGTCACCATGCCAATTTGCCTGTTCTCAATATATACAGGCCATGTTTCGGTACAGGGCGGACAGTGATCAGCAGAGAATTGCATCCCGATCATGCGCTGTTTCGGCGGTCCTGCCGTGCGCATGGTTTCGAGGGCAGGGCGACCAAGAAATTCGGTATCGTCTTTCCAGTTGCAGTATTGATCAAGGCCGCATTCAAAGGGATTGTTGGCTAAGGTCATATCGTTGCCATAGGACAGCAGACCGCCCTCGATTCGTTCGATGAGGTTTGGGCAGCCAGTATGGACATCAAATTCTTGCCCTGCTGTCCACAGGGTCTCGAAAAGATGTTCTCCCGCGGCGGTATCATCGACATAGACTTCATAGCCGCCTTGTTTTGACCAGCCGCTTTTGGCGATTAGGTAGCGGTAATTGTCCAATGTAAAATAGTCGAAGCGGAAGAAGCGTAGTTTTGTGACGCTATCCCCAAAGACCTTGGACATCAGATTATCGGATTTTGGACCTTGTACAGCCAAAGGAGTCACGGGCGGTTCGGAGACTGTGACATCACAGCCTAATCCCACGGCGAGACCCTTGACCCACAGCAAAACATCGCTTGAGGCAATCGAGAGCCAGAAATGATCCTCAGCAAGTTTCAGAATAATCGGGTCATTGATCATCCCGCCGTTCTCATCGACCAGCGGCGCGTACAGACATTGTCCAATTTGGGCGCGGCTGAGGTCTCGTGGCGTTAAGTATTGCGTCAACCAAGCCGCATCTTTCCCGCGTATTTCGACCTGCCGTTCACCGCCGACATCCCACAGCTGAACATGCTGTTTCAGGTGGTGGTAATCGGTCTCAAGGCCGCGAATACTAGCCGCCATGAGGGTATGGTTGTAGACAGTTAAGGCAGAGAGACCAATTTCAAGCCCGCGCTTGGTGAACGGTGTCGCACGTAATCTTCGCGAAAGGGCTAATTCCGCCATATTCGTCAACCTTGCCAGCGAATTTGGCAAATCTCCGCCGAACGCCCGTCAAAATCCCAGACCCGACCAAATGCGCGAACCCGGCCTTTGTTTGCGGTAGCTACTGTAATATCCGGCCCCATCCAGTATTTCGTGTTACTGATCAGAATCTCTTTGTCGTCATTGCCTTTGACGGGGATAACTTCGCCATTGATTTTTTTACCAACACTCAGGCGGCGAATTTCGCCATCATTCTCGTAATGCACTGGCGCGGATTCCGCACCCAAGAATGTACTCACCAGCATGGACATAATACCCGTATTGCCGCGTCTTTGGCCTGAGAAAATCTCGACCAAGGCTTCATGGGCTTCTGTGCTGGCGTTCTCGTCTATATAGGCCGCTGCTGTCCAATTGCCGCGTGCCATTTTGCCTGGAATATCAATCATCATGGCAACATTTAATCCTGAAAGATCAATGTCATCGGCCTTGCCTTCGTCAATCCGTACACCCAGCCAAGCCTGGCAATAGCCTTCCGTGGGCGGATGCTGTCCCAACGAGACAACACAGGGACAAAATACCGTACAGTTACAATTTAAGATTAACTCACCTTTGATAGACCAAGACATAATATTTTCCTTTATAACGAGAGAACAACAACACCAAGTCCGCAGAGTACAATTCCAAGCGGACGATCAAGATACTTTCCAATATTGGGTAATTTTTCCAATGCCATGATGATCATGGCAAGCCCCATCCAAAGCAGGTTCATTACCCCACCAACAAAGCCCAATAGCATCAAGGCCCAACAGCAGCCGAGACAATACAGGCCATGAAGCATACCAAGCCGGAATGCGCCAGAGACACCTCCACGCCAATGCGCAAGTAGGAAAGGTGTCGTTTGACGGCATTTGTGTAAACAGGTGCGTTTGAAGGGACTGAATTGATACAGCCCGACAGCAATCAGCAACAGGCCGCTATAGAGCTTACTGTTGAGTATTCCTTCATGGTCAACGAGTTGCCATATGAATAGATGATTCTGTAGCAGGCTGGCGGGGAGTGCAAAGCCAAGCCAGACCAGAGCATACCCTGCACACAGAACCCACAAGAGACTCACAGTGCTTTTGTGCATATTGGCATAGTCGCGAATAAAGGGTATGGCGGTGGGCAGCATCATGGCCAGCGCCATCAGCATCCACATCAATACACTGCTGCTCAGGTGATGATGGTTATGTCCAGGGCTGAAATGCAGGTCGAAAATTTGGCTATGATGCGGAAGGCCAGCGATATACAGCGTTGCCCATGCCAAGAGGATGAAGCCAAAGAAGCTTATCCAGAACAGCCGCACCATCAGCGTGTAGGTTTTGGTGGGTTGCTGGAATAGTCATAGAAACCGCGACCGACTTTGCGCCCAAGCCATCCAGCCTCGACATAGCGATTCAGTAGTGGGCAGGGGCGGTATTTTTGATCCGCCAAGCCCTCGTGCAAGGTATTCAAAATCGCCAGTACAGTATCCAAGCCAATATAATCGGCAAGTTCCAAAGGCCCCATAGGATGTTTTGCACCCAATTTCATCGCTTTATCGATGTTTTCAACATTGCCGACACCCTCGTAAAGTGTCAAGATTGCCTCGTTGATCATGGGGATCAGGATACGGTTGACGATAAAGGCAGGAAAGTCTTCGGACAGGGCAATAGTTTTCCCGAGACCTAGGATGAAGTCTTGCGTGACCTCGAAGGTTGTGTCTGAGGTTTGCAGACCGCGAATCATCTCAACGAGCTGCATTTTCGGCACGGGGTTCATAAAATGCAGCCCGATAAATTGATCAGGTTTTTTTGATACCGCTGCAAGCCTCGTGATGGATATAGAGGACGTGTTTGAAGCCATCAGAGCATCATCTCGCAAATGCTCTTGACAGGCACGCAGGACAGATTTCTTGCTGGATTCGTTTTCATTCACTGCCTCAATTAAAAGATCGGCAGGGACTATGTCTTCGAGTTTTGCTGTAAAAACAATGGCTTGCTGTATCTTTTTGCTTTGCTTTGCACTGAGGCGGTCTTTTTTGACGTCACGGGCAAGATTTTCGGCAATGACGGTTTTGGCGGTAGCAAGGCTGTCTTGGTTTTGATCCACCAGCACCACAGATTTTCCGTGTACAGCACAGGTCTCAGCGATGCCGCGACCCATCTGGCCAGCTCCGATAATTGCAACGGTTTGGATGGTCATGGCCATATCCTTATTATTCTAGTGCTGCATCAAGTTCAGGCAAGGCATCAAACAAATCAGCGACTAAACCATAGTCCGCAACCTGAAAAATCGGCGCATCTTCGTCTTTGTTAATCGCAACAATGCACTTGGAATCTTTCATCCCCGCAAGATGCTGAATTGCACCAGAAATACCCACCGCAATATACAGATCAGGCGCAACCACCTTGCCGGTTTGTCCAACCTGATAATCGTTGGTGACAAAGCCTTCATCCACTGCCGCGCGGGAGGCGCCGACTGCTGCACCAAGTTTATCGGCAATTTTTTCCAGCATCGGGAAATTGTCGCCAGACTGCATACCACGACCGCCAGAAATGACAATCTTGGCAGAGCTTAACTCAGGCCGTTCGTTACTGCTGGTTTCCGCACCGAGATAACGGCTGAGGTTCGCGTCTCCGATACAGGCCATTTCCGCGACAGAGGCAGAGCCACCTTCAGTAGCAACAGGCTCAAAAGCCGTGCCGCGCACCGTGATGATGTTTTGTGCCTGAGTGCTCTTGACGGTGGCTATAGCATTGCCAGCATAGATTGGACGAACAAAGGTTTCTGCATCTTTGACTTCGATAATTTCAGAAATTTGCTGAACATCCCGCAAGGCTGCAAGGCGCGGTGCGATATTTTTGCCAATGGTATCGGCGGTAAACCAGATATGGCTGTATTCATCGGCAATGGTCTGAAGTATTGCTGCACAGTCCTCAGCGACAATGCCCGAATACAGGTCATCATCACAGACCTTTACGACATTGAGACCAGAAATGTTCGAGACGGCTGCCGTTACAGCGCTACAGTTTTGACCTAAAATCACAGCATCAATCTCGCCACCCAGCGACATGGGGGCAGCGAGTGTATTCAAGACACCGGGCATCAAGTTTTGTTGATCGTGGCTAATGAACACTAAATGTTTCATAGGGGTATCCTTAATTGTTACAGAATTTCGGCTTCGTCTTTGAGCTTCTCGACCAGCTCAGCAACCGAGGCGACCTTGACGCCAGCCGCGCGCTGTGGCGGATCAATGACTTCAAGTGTTGTTAAGCGCGGTGCGGTGTCCACGCCTAAGTCTTCGGCGGTCATTGTATCCATCGGCTTTTTCTTTGCCTTCATAATATTTGGCAACGAAGCATAGCGTGGGGTATTCAGGCGTAAATCGACACTCACCACCGCTGGAGTATTCAGAGCGATTTTTTCCAGTCCACCATCGACCTCGCGGGTGGCGGTGATGGATTCACCCTCAATAGTCAAGTCAGAAACAAAGGTTGCTTGCGCCCAACCCAACAGAGCCGCCAGCATCTGTGCGGTCTGGTTGCTGTCGTCATCAATGGCCTGCTTGCCTGTGAGAACCAATCCAGGCTGTTCTTTTTCCGCAAGGGCGCGCAGGATTTTTGCCACCGCCAGAGGTTCGGTATCTTCACCTGCCTCAATATGAATGCCACGATCAGCACCCATAGCCAAAGCGGTGCGGATGGTCTCCTGAGACTTTGCAGTGCCAATGGAAACCGCAATAATCTCTGAGGCAATGCCAGACTCTTTTAATGTAATCGCGGCCTCAACAGCGTTCTCATCAAAAGGGTTCATTGACATTTTGACATTCTGAGTTTCCACTCCAGAATTGTCTGCCTTAACGCGGACGCGGACGTTGTAATCAACCACGCGCTTTACAGCGACAAGTATTTTCATGAGTTTCTTCTTTTACTAAAAATTTTTCAAAAATATGAAGGAAAAAAGACACTAAAAGTCTTCTTCAATTCCGATGATCAAAACCACGAAGGCTTGGCATTGTCAATACTGATTTTACATTAAAGGGCAGAGATACGGTTGTCCCAATGCCGCTCGATCATGCCATCCAGTTCAAGTTCTGCCAGGCTGGCAAGAACCGCGTCTTCTGGTTCAGGAATATCCAGCATTAAATCAGCAATCGGACAGGAGGTCACGCCGATATAGTCCTGTATCCAATTCTTGATACGCTGGATTTGATCAGGGTCAAGTGTCTTGGGAACTGGCGGCTTTTGGATGATCACTGGTTCTTTCATGCGCTGGTGATCGAGGCCATTCAGAATCTCGACGACATCCTCTGCCGAAGTAATGACATGCGCGCCGTCTCTGATTAGGCGCAATGAACCCAGATTGCGGGTATCCAACGGCGAGCCAGGAACGGCACCGACCTCGCGGCCATAATCGGCTGCAAGGCTGGCTGTGATCCCAGAACCAGACTTGAAGGAGGCTTCGATTACGATGCAAATCCGACATAGCCCCGCGATAATACGGTTTCGGCGCGGGAAAAGCCGCGCCTGAGGTTCTGTGCCCAAAGGCATTTCGGACAGTAACAGGCCAGTTTCAGGAATTTGATGATATAGTTCGGTATTTTGCGGCGGATAAATTTGATCAATTCCGCCTGCAAGTACTGCTATTGTGCCGCCCATGAGACTTTCATGGTGCGCTGCTGCATCAACGCCACGCGCTAAACCAGACACGATACCATAGCCCATTCCACTGAGTTCAGAGGCAAGTTTTCCAGCCATCCTTAAACCAGCATGAGAAGCATTGCGCGCCCCAACAATGGCAATCAATTCCGCTTTGAATAGCTCTTGGTTGCCGATAAGGCTAATTGCAATGGGCGCAAGAGGGGCTTGTCGCAGTAGTTTCGGATAAGCCTCTTCTTCACGGAACAGAATAGAACCACCAAGTTTTTCTATCGCTTTGAATTCTTTTTGAATGCTCCGTTCTGAAGGCGGGGTCAGCTGCCGTTGACTGGAAATATCACCGTTAATAACCCGTCTCAGTGCCTCTTCTGCTCCGCCTGATTCGTGAATAAGATGATCATAGGTTGCAGGACCGATATAGGGTGTTCTGATCAGGCGCAGACGGGCTATTTTCTCAGTAATATTCATTGATCAAGCGGCTTCAGATAGCCCCGTTGACGGATTGGCGAATCCAGCAGGGCAATCGTACTTTCGGTATCTGAGAGCACTCGTGTAATATTGCTACGGTGACGGAAAAAGACCAGAATACTGAGCACGAAGAATATTGCTGTAGTGGCAATGCCATAACTTAGCAGCAAAGCCAATAGGGGCAGGGCGGTGATTGCAGTTAGCGAGGCCACCGAAGAATAGCGCGATATTGCAGCAGAGAGCAGCCAAAGCCCGATAACAAAAACCGAGATCAAAGGGTGTAAATATAGCACAACCCCGAGGGCTGTCGCGACTCCCTTGCCACCAGAAAAGCTGAGCCAACAGGGATACATATGCCCGATCACGGCGCACAGTCCTGCAATCAGGGCAAGGTCTTGCGCCAGAGGGGCAGGGGAAATATTCCAGAATACCGCACAGGGAATTGCGCCTTTTGCACCGTCAAGCAACAAAGTAAGTAAAGCGGCAAACTTGTTTCCAGTGCGCAAGACATTGGTTGCGCCGATACTTTGCGAGCCAACCTTACGGACATCAGTGTTGGTCAATAATTGCGCAATCAGCAAGCCAAAAGGGATTGCGCCAGTAAAGTAGCCGACCGCTGCGACAATCAGCACGATGACTGCCAGAGAGTCAGAAAAGAGTAAAATGTTGTCCATGGAAATATCTTATACCTTTTGGTTGCTGTTGCACAGCAGCTTTATCTTGTCTGCTAAATCCCTCGTTGCGGTGCATGGGGGAACAGCGAAGGGTATACAGTCAGAAGTCAGAATTTTAGCATAGCCAGCCTTGATGAGATTGTCGCGATAACGGCGATGTTTTCGGCCTGTTTTGAGAAATTTTGTCGCAAGTTCAGCAATATAAAGCGGTTTCCCAGCATGAACAACATCACTGAGCATACTCATGGAGTCTTCGGTCACGATCACTGTCTCTGCTATATTGATCATGCTGTTGTAGGGATTTTCACCAGAATTGTCCCAAATATGGTGTGGTGTTGCGCCTAAGCCCGCAACAAGGGCGGAACAGGTGTTTGCAGGGGTGCGTCTTGAGGCGCTAATATAAAGGCCAATATCTTGTTTATGCAGCATTTTTTGTATCTTTTGACCAAGTGCAAAGCCTATCTTGTCGTTAAAGCGAAATGCCTTTGCCCTGCCGCCAAGTAATAAGGTCAAATACCGCTTGCAGCCAAGATCGGGCAGGGCAATATTTGCAGTGTTCATTCCAAAGGGCGAAGGCGGAATAGTACAGAGAACTTGTCGTGATTGCA
>JAHDDM010000031.1 GCA_020629355.1 Rhodospirillaceae bacterium | reverse complement strand
GTCCAGCAAACAACAGACGATCCCGCTTTGCGTCTCTGCCTGGGCCTTTGACGATACTGGCAAGGGCAATTTCTTCTGCAAGACCCGTCTCCTGCAAGACCTCTTGTGCGACACCAAGCTGGCCTTTGCCACCATCAATCAACAATAAATCAGGCTTCGGCTGGCTTGGATCAGCAAGTTTTTTCAATCGCCGTTGCAAGACCTCGCGCATAAAGGCATAATCATCACCTACGGGGTATTTTCCACGAATATTAAACTTACGATAGAACTTCTTGGCCAGCCCCTCATTCTCCGCAACAATCATCACCCCCACGGGATTACTGCCATTCAAATGGCTGTTATCGTAGGCTTCGATTCGTTGCGGATCAGTCATACCCAGAAGCTCCACCAAAGATTGCCATTGCCGTTGATATTGATCACTTTGGTTCGACTGCTTGGCAAGGGCAATTTTCGCTTCGCTGCTGGCCTTATCGATCAATTTTCGCTTATCGCCGCGTAAAGGCACGTGCAGCTGCACCGCATGACCAGAATATCGCCGCATGGCCTCGGTAAGTAACGTCGATTCTTGTGGCCAACGATCCAGCAAAAGCAATTCTGGAACATTGCGGCTTTGATAAAACTGCCCAATGAACGAGGCTAAAATCCCGCCAATATCGTCTTTGGTTCCGCCCTGTTTTGCTTGACCTTCCTGCTGTTCTGTAACATCCTCGCCGTGGCTGACGAAATAGGCCTGTGCACCACAATGGCGGCCTTGACGGAACATCAAAACATAGACGCAAGAACGCCGCGCCCCAAAAGCCACTGCCATGACATCCGCCGAGTTTTGATGCGGGGCTGGCAAATTATGCCTCTGTTGCATCGCGGTCAAGGCCGCCAGACGGTCGCGCAACTCACCAGCCTTTTCATACTGCATCTGCTGTGATGCTGCCTGCATCTGTTCTGCAAGCTCTGCTTGAATTCGGGCAGACTTGCCTTGTAAAAAACCGCGTGCTTGATTCAGCAAAACGCCATATTCTTGTGCTGATACTTTATCGACACAGGGGGCAGCACACCGTTTCATATCGTACAAAAGACACGGACGGCTACGATGGGCAAAAACCGAATCCGTACAGGTACGCAACAGGAAGCTCTTTTGCAGCTCATCCAAAGCCAAGTTCACCGCACGAGCATGAGCATAAGGACCAAAATACTGTCCTGGTGCTTTACGTTTGCCACGATGCTTCATCAGACGCGGAAAATCATGGTCATCACGAATCAGCAATTCAGGATAACTTTTATCATCCCGCAAGAGAATATTAAAGCGCGGCTTGAGACGCTTGATCAATTCGGCTTCAAGCAATAGAGCCTCGGCTTCGGTATGGGTTGCTATGGTCTCCATACTGCGGGTCAACGAGACCATCAACGCAATCCGCCTTGAGAGCTGCTTGATGCGGGTATAGGACTGCACGCGCGCTTTTAATATCCGCGCTTTACCGACATACAGCACATTCTGCTCTGAATCGAGCATCCGATAGACACCACTATGCTCGCCTAAAGTGCGGGCAAAGTCACGGATTACGGTGACACCTACCATTTCTGGCCTATCAGAGTCCATTGTATCACTCCTCAATAATTCCAGTATAAATATAGCAGAAATTCTGAATAAGTCTGTGGATAAATACGGAATAAAGCATTCTCAAAAAATGAAAATTACGCGAACAAAGAGAAGCTTGAGAATGAAAACAAGTCATGCTATGGTAGGTGAAATATGTTGATGTGTTTTGCTCATTCTCAAAGGAAATACCATGACTCGCTCTGAACTGATCAACCGCATGATCGAAAAACATCCTGAGATGTCTGCACAGGAAGTCGCTGAAGCAGTCAACGAGCTATTTGCGGTGATGATTGACTCGTTAGCCTCAGGCAATCGCATTGAACTGCGCGGTTTTGGCGTATTTTCGCTCCGTTTGCGTCAAGCCAATGTCGGACGCAATCCCATCAATGGTGACCGTGTTGATATTCCAGCAAAATATGTCTGCCATTTCAAAACTGGTACCCACCTGCATCAGAGCCTGAACGCATAGTCGTGATGATGCGTTTATTGCGTCTGGTTTTCCTTCTGCCAGTCATTCTTGTTCTGGGTTTATTTCTTATTGGCAATACCCAAGCGGTGTCTTGGTCGTTCTGGCCTTTGCCCTTCAGTATTGCTTTGCCCGCCTACGCTGTACCGCTTATGGCATTATTGCTTGGCTTGGTCTTGGGCGGCTTGATTGTCTGGCTAAAAATGGCCTTTAAGCGTTAGATTTTGCGCAACCACGCCAACACCGAAACCGCAAGCACCCCCATCAGCACAATAATCAGTGCCCCTGGTGCAGCTTCTGCAAGGTTCTCGTCACCAGCAAAGTGATACAGATGCGTTGCCAATGTCTCCATCCCTGCGGGGCGCATAATCAAGGTAAGGGGTAGCTCTTTAAGTGCCTCGACAAAAAGGATAATGACGGCACAAAGCAAATGCCCACGCAATATCGGTAATTTGACTCTGAACCAAACCGTTGTGGGCTTGCTGCCATAGAGCTTTCCCGCATCATCAATCGAGGCGGGTATGGCCTCTACCCCGCTTCTCATCACACCATGAGACAACGCAAAGAAACGCGCGATATAGCCGTAGACAAGACCAGCAGCTCCGCCGATCAGCATAATATTCAGGCTGCTTCCAAGGAACTTCAGCAACAACATTAAGCCAAGGGCAAAGATTGTTCCAGGCAGCATATAGCCCAACAGTGTCCCTTGCAACAAAACCCGATTAAAGGGGGTTCTGGGCACACTCAGGGCAATAATCACCGCAATCAGCGTCCCAAAAACCGTTGCGCTACCTGCAAGATACAGGGTGTTGCCTAAAGCATTCAGAAAATTTTCCGATACAAACTGTGGCAAATTCTGTAATGCCAATGTGATTAAAACAACAACAGGAAAAGCAAACCCGATGATCAATGGCAGTGCACAAAGGCCGCACATCCCCCACCCCAAGAATTTTGTGACTGCAAGGCCGCCGCCAATTTTCGGCGCAAGGCTGCTTTGAAAGCCGCGTTTGCCACGCTGCCCGTTTTCCCATGCCCCAACCAGCAACACAACCGTACCAGCAAATAACGCAAGCCGTGCAGCAGTTGCCAGATCACCGCGCTCCAACCATGTATTGAAAATCCCTAAGGTTAAGGTATCCACCGCAAGATGCTGAACCGTGCCAAAATCGGCAATGGTTTCCATCGCCACCAGCAACAGACCCGTTGCCCATGCGGGTCTTGAGAGCGGAATAATGACCTGCACGAAGCTCCTGCCCGCGCCTAAACCTAGTACTCGTGCGGTCTCGAAAGCATTACGGGCATGTTGATCAAGGCTGGCTAAGGTAAAGGCGAAAACATAGGGCGATAATCCCACTCCAAGCAGTACCGCCGCCATGCCTATTGAGCGGACTTCAAAGAAAACATATTCATCGGCGTATTGATAGCCAAACCAGTCACGGATGAGGCTTTGCGCCGGACCAGCAAATTCAAAAAAATCGGCATAGACATAAGCCAGCAAATAGCCTGGCAGAGCAAGGGGCAACAAAAGACCAAGACGAAAGAACTGCCGCCCTGGGAAACGATACATCGCAATAAAAAATGCTGGGATTATACCCGCAAAAAAGGCGACAAAGACCGTTAAGATCACCAGCACAAAAGTTGTACCGCCGTAACGCCAAAGAGCAGGCCAAAACAGCTGTGTATCACCAGAAAAGCCTAACTGCACCAGTAACAATATAGGGGCGAGAACCGCACCCAGCATCAACAGCAGGAAAGTTTTTCTAATCCACAACACGATTGATCAAGTCCAGTGCCGCGCTGCGTTTGGCAAAAATTTGCGCCATAGGCTTAGAATCCAATTTGGCCTCGTCTGGACTCTTGTCCGCACCAGAAGCTGGAAATTCGTGATTGACCTCGGCATATATCTTTTGCGCTTTGGAACTAACCATAAATTCCACCAATTTTATCGCCGCTTCCCGATTATCTGCACTTTTGAGTAACGCAAGACCAGAAACAAAACCAAATGTACCATGTTTTTGTGCAAGAGTTGGGAAAATTGAAACAACATTTTCCGTATCCCCTGCCTGTTTTGGGTCTGCTTGCATCACGCCAAAATAATAACTGTTGGCAAGGGCAATATCGCACTCACCCGCATTGACGGCGCGAATTTGCGCCCGATCATTGCCCTGTGGCTTGCGCCCAAGCCGCGCCTGTACGCCCCGAATCCACTCTTCGGTTTTTGCTTCGCCAACACTTTCCATCAGATAGGCCACCAAAGACACATTATAGGCATGTCGCCACGGCCGTAAACAGAGACGATAGTCTGATTGCAAAATATCCCAATAATCCGTCACTGAGCCCTCTGTCACCGTGTTCCTGTTGGCATACAGCACCCGTCCGCGCCTGGTAAGGCCAATCCAGTGATTATCCACATCGCGTAAAGCCGTAGGAATTTTCTCAGCAACAGCCGCACTGGTAATGGCTTGCGTCAATCCCGCATCTTTGGCCTCAAGCAGACGCAAACTGTTACTACTGAGGAGAATATCCGCTGGACTATTTGCCCCCTCAAGCTTCAATCGCTCAATCAAACCTTTCTTGGCATACAGCACCTCGACTTCGATACCAGTTTCGGCTGCAAATTTATCGAACAGATGCTCAACCAAAAAAGGCTGGCGATAGCTATATACCGTAAGAATTTCCGTCGCTTGCGCCGATCCCATTCCAATAAGAAAGACTGCGCAAAAATAAGATAAAAAGCGTTGCATCACTTTTCCTGCCCCAAGAAGTTCATTATTGCGCTTGAAGTACCCCTGAATATCAATCCCGTCAATGTAAAAAGTCAAAAAAGCCTTTGAAATTTAAGTTAAACTTTAGGAATTGCTCGAAGTTTAGAATTATTCTAAATTGAAACAACAGGCTAGTACGATGAAATTGCCTTAGACTTGATAGGCGGCGATAAAAAACCCATCCATGCCACCAATCGCCTCTGAATCGCAAGGCAAGGTCTGAATTTGATGTTCTGGCGTATGGGGCAGACGATCCATGCGAATCACTTCTGCTAGTGCCGCCAGATCCGTCTTGGAAAACGCATAAGGCTTCAAGTCGGCTGCCAAACGCGCCATGAGTCCCACACCCTCGCTTGGCCTGATGGAACAGACCGAATACAGCAAAATTCCACCAGGCTTTAACAGACCGATTGCTTGCTTGAACAAAGCACACTGTGCCTCGTGCAGGCGCGGGTCATGATCACGGAACAGCATATCGGGATGCCGCCGAATGGTGCCAGAGGCCGAACAGGGCGCATCCAGAAACACCACATCAAAATCGCGCTCTGCTGTCCAGTTCTCGCCGTCTGCAAGTACCGTGCGCGGCGCAAAGCCCAAACGTTGCATATTTTCATCGAAGCGCTGCATCCGCTTGATGTCACGATCCAAAGCCGTGACCTCCGCACCACAGGCCAGAATTTGTGCGGTTTTTCCACCTGGTGCAGCGCACATATCTAAAACTTTTTTGCCCTTCAAATGCTGCCGCAAAAGCCAAACGGGTAATTGCGCCGCACCATCCTGTACCCAACATTGCCCTTCAGCAAAACCCGCAATATCCGCAATCGGCATGGTCTTGATGCGCACCGCACCGTGTGGCAGTATTTGCGCCTCGAAAGGTACAGAGGCCAGCCATTTATCCCGCGCTTCAGGCGAAATAAACGCTAAGTCCAACGGTGGGATACTGGCTTGCGCCCGCAAGATTGCACTGGCCGCATCATTGCCCCAGTCCTGCCCTAGTCGTATCTTTAACCAAGGCGGCGCATTATGCGCAATGGCATTTTTGCGTAAGGCTTCTTGATCCTCAGAAGTCTGCCAATAGTGCGTGATTTTGCGCAAAACCGCATTGATAAAACCGCGCGATTTCTTGGGCGCAAGAGCCACGGTTTCTGCTACCACTGCATGGGGCGCGAGCTCCAAGAACACCAGCTGTACCACCCCCATAATCAAAATCAAGCGATCAAGGCGGCTTGGACGACGTTCCGTAAAACGCAAAGCCAAGGGTTCAGCGGCATAATACAGCCGCAAGCACTGCATCAATAACAGACGCGTAAAGGCTACATCGGCACTAAGCTGGTCTATTTCTGCCAAAGCAGTATCGAGCCGTTTGCCCTCAAGCACCTGTCCGAAAAGCCGTAACGCCGCCGAACGACTTGCAAAGCCACGTTTTACGTTTTCCTTGGAAGAATTATGCACTATACTTATCTCTTTAAGGTAGGAAAGACTTTACAGCATGGTTTTTACACGGTTGAACATAGCTGCACTGAAAAGGCAAGTGCCAAAGATCGAGCGTTCTCCGGCACAGCATCTTGATGCCCGCACCAAAGCCGAGGCCATAGCCGAAGCCGCTGGGGAGCGACGATGTGATACGTCTCCACGTGAATATGGCGGTCCCAAAGGTCTTGAGCCTACCCGCTACGGCGATTGGGAAAAAGCTGGCCGCTGTTTCGATTTTTAAGCCACGCCGCTTTATCTGTTTAATATTAAAGTACTTTTTGAAAGGTTCATGCCATGAACGACTATCTATTTTCCAACTATGCCCGTTTTGACGTTGCCTTTGTGCGTGGTCAGGGCAGCTATCTGTATGACACAGAGCAAAAAGCCTATCTTGACTTTGCCAGCGGCATTGCCGTCAGCGCGTTAGGCCACCAACACCCTGCCCTTTCCCAAGCATTAAAGGCTCAGGTTGATCAATTTTTGCATTGCAGTAATCTGTATCGCATTCCACAGCAGGAGGCTCTGGCGGAATTGCTCTGCCAGCATAGTTTTGCCGATAAGGTATTGTTCTGCAACTCTGGCCTTGAAGCCAACGAAGCGGCCTTGAAGCTGGTGCGGAAATACCAACATCAGCGTGGCACGCCCGAAAAACAACGCTTTCTCGCTGTTGGCGGCGCATTTCACGGCAGAAGCCTTGCCCTGATTGGCGCAAGCCCTGAGGGCAAGATGATCGAGGGCTTTACGCCCCTGCCAGATTGGTTTGATTTGGCACCAGCGGATGATCTTGATGCGCTGGAAGCTGCTATTAACCCTGAGACTGCCGCGATTATTCTTGAGCCTCTGCAAGGCGACGGCGGTGGGATTCATCTTTTTAGTGCGGAATATCTCCAAGGGGTACGCGCCCTGTGCGAGCAGTACGATATTCTGTTGGTGTTCGATGAAATACAATGCGGCAATGGTCGCACGGGCAAGCTTTGGTGTCACGAATATAGCGCCGTAGAGCCTGATATAATGACCACAGCCAAAGGTCTTGGCGGCGGTATGCCCATCGGCGCATTGCTCGCCCGTGCAGAGATTGCTGAGGCCATGACCGCAGGCAGCCACGGCACGACTTTTGGCGGCAATCCTCTGGCCTGTAGCGCGGGTCTTGCGGTGATGCAGGAATTGATCAAACCAGATTTTCTGGCCGAAATCCGCATCCGAGGCGAGCAGTTAAGTACCGCTCTGCAAGGGCTGGTGGCAGAATATCCGCATCTGTGCACGGAACAGCTTGGAATCGGCTTGATGCAGGGCTTGCGCTGTACAGCAGAAATCACGAATATCGCCGTGGTAAGCGCTGGACTCAAAGCGGGATTGCTGCTTGTGCCAGCGGGACGTAATGTCGTGCGCTTCTTGCCACCGCTTACCGTTTCCGAAGGCGAAATCACCCAAGCCATGACGCTGTTACAGACATCTCTATCGGAGTTATCGCAATGACTTTCAAGCATTTCATCGACATTGACCAAATCTCGGCGCAAGACTTGACCGCAATCATCAATACAGCCATTGCCTGGAAACAGGCAGGACTTGCCAGCCACAACAGCCAGTGCGCTGGCTTGAGCCTCGCCACCCTGTTCGAGAAGCCCTCAACCCGTACCCGCATCAGCTTTAATCTCGCAGCACAGCAGCTTGGGATGTATCTTGTGGAACTTGATGCGGAAACCATGCACTTCAAGCAAGGTAAGGAAACCCTACAGGACACTGCACGGATGCTCAACGGCTTTGTCGATGCCTTGATGTACCGCACCGATAAAGTCGCAAAATTTGATGCACTGTGCGCACAGCTCACCATACCATTGATCAATGGCCTGAGTGATCATTCGCATCCGTGCCAGATCATGGCGGATATAATGACGGTCACGGAACGCTTTGGTACAGCCAAAGACCGCAAAGTGCTTTGGATTGGAGATTATAACAATGTCGCCCGTTCCTGGTGTCATGCAAGCGCAAAATTTGGCTTTGAATTACGCCTTGCCAGCCCTGAAGGCTATGCAATGACCGATACGGAAGCCGAAACATTACGTGCAACAGGCGCGGATATTCATCGCTTCCATGATCCTGCTGAAGCAGCAAAAAATGTCGAGATCATCAACACCGATGTTTGGGTCTCCATGGGCGATAGTCATGCCGATGCCCGCGCACAAGCCTTGAAAGACTATCAGGTCAATACTGCCTTGATGCAACAGGCCGCCCGCAACGCGATATTCCTACACTGCCTGCCCGCAAACCGTGGTCAAGAAGTCACCTCTGAAGTGCTTGATGGCACGCAATCAGCCGCGTGGCAACAGGCCGAAAATCGCCTGCATGTCCAAAAGGCTATCCTTGCCTGGTGCGTCAATCGCCTGTAAGAATAAAACACAACGAACCAGAGATTACCCCCATGCCTACACGCCGTGAAACCTTAATCAGCCTATCTGCACTACCGATTCTGGTAAGCAGTTGCACCTCGACTCCTGTGCGTGGTATTACACCGCCAGACTATCGCCACCTACCATTGCTCCAGCTCAACGTGGCAAAAATTGCTATTGAATCCTTGTACGAAAGCCTGACCAGCCTACCGAATGTCGAAGGACTATCCCCCTATCCACTAGAAGAAATGGTGCGGACATGGCTAGACGATACAGCCACAGCAGAAGGCAGTAGCGGCTGGATCAATGTCCAGATTATTGATGCCAGTATCCGCGAAGAGAAACTCGATAAAAAACCTGGCCTCAGCGGACTGTTCAGTATTGACCAAACCGAGGTTTATCACGGTCACATCCAGCTACTGTTCCAGATTAACTTCCCTGACTACGTTAGCGAGATAAGCGTCGAGAGCAGCGCAGCGCAATCTGTTGATGAAAACGCAACTCTACGAGACCGCGAACAGACCTGGGTGAACTTAGGCGAAAAAATGATTGCAGAGATTGATCAAAGCCTCCGGACAAAAATTAAAAGAGACCTGCCAAGGTTGTTGTTAAGTTAAAATTTCTTACACAATCACCTGGATAAGGTTCTGTGGCACTTGGTCATAATTGGCACGAAGCTGTTTGGTATC
>JAHDDM010000030.1:7367-9428 GCA_020629355.1 Rhodospirillaceae bacterium | reverse complement strand
CCCTTTGGCGAGACCGCATGGGCGACACCCACCGAAGGCGGCGCATTGGGGGCATTCCTGATTTTCGTTATCGCGCTCTATAAAGGCATGGGCTGGGGTGCGCTGAAAGATGCCTTGATCGAAACCGCCAAGCTTTCGGTGATGATTTTTGCCATTATTTGGGGTGTCCTGATCTATGTTCGTTTCCTAGGTTTTGCCGATTTACCCGGCGCATTCGAGGACTGGATCACTAGCCTGGAGCAATCACCCATGCTGACCTTGATCCTGATTCTACTGGCCTATGCGATTTTAGGCATGTTCATGGATGCCATTGGAATGTTGATCTTGACCCTACCCGTGGTCTATCCCGCTGTGTTGGCCTTGAATGGTGGCGAGATGGTCACGGCAGCCGACAGTGCCTTCGGCGTAAGTGGTGCAGGTTTTGCCATTTGGTTCGGGATTATTGTCGTGAAAATGGCAGAGCTTTGTTTGATCACACCACCCATCGGCCTGAACTGCTTTGTAGTCGCTGGTGTCCGGCCAGATATTCCCGTCTCTGAGGTCTTCAAAGGTGCAGCACCGTTCTTTGTTGCAGATGCCTTGACCATTGCTGGCCTGATCGCCTTTCCGCAAATTGTCCTGTACCTGCCAGAATTATTGTTGGGACGTTAAAACATTTACCTAAGATTTTGATGCAGATAGGGGTAAAAGGCGAAATTGAGTACCGGAGCATATCCACATATTTGAGGAACGGAAATGAGGCATTTGCCCCTAGATGCGCAAAAGATAGGTAAATGCCTAAAAACCACTTTCGCGGATCAGAACCGCCAGTACCATATTCGCAAAACGCGTGATCAATGCCGTTTTTTCGCCCTCAACGTCTACCCTGCCCATGAGAACTCGGCGGATATTCGTGCTGTCATATTCCTTGGCCTCAAGGTTAATACGATAAATCGCCTTCTCAGGAATCAAGGTGTCGTTTGCGCCCGGACGCACCGCTATATCACCGCCAAAAGTCGAGGCATGGATGGCTTTGGGCAATACGCGCAAATTGGTTTCATCAACCCGTGTCACCCGTGCTTGAAAAGGCTTGCGTTCCCACTCATCGGGATAGAATGTCGCCAAAGCTCCCGCACCAAACCGCGCCAGAGATGCACCATCGCTATAGGCGATAATCTGGCCTTCAGAATCATTCACAACCTGAATTAAAGGTTTCGATTTCTCCACCCAAACGCCCGCTTTCAGAATATCCTGAAATTGCGCAACACGCCCATCAAAAGGCGCTTTGATCAAGAGCTGCTGTTGCAATTCCAATGCACCGCGATATTGCGTTTGCAATTCACGGCCATATTCTAGCAACAAAGCTTTCTTGCGATTTTCTTCAAGGTTCGCGCCAGTACGGGATATTTGCAGCTTCACCAGCTGAATATCTTTCCGTAGCTGTGCCATACGATGTTCCAGCTGCGGTGCTGCAAGCTCAATCAGAATATCACCCGCCGATACCACACTGTCATGCGTGACGTGCACCTGAACGATCTGCCCTGCTGTGGGCGGGAACAATAACGCGCTTTGCTTCGCTTCGATGTGGGCTGGCAATGATACTGTGCTACGCCAAGGTATCACAAACAGCGCAATGGCTCCGCTTAAAACCAGAAAAGTCACCACAGTATTGATATTCAGCTTCATGTCCTTCCGCCGACCCCACCAGTGCGCCAGCTCCTTTCCGATAGGCAAAAGAATAAACCAGTTAATCTCGATGATGAATAAAATAATGCCCAATACCTTGAAAAACAAAAAATACACCAGCAATGCAATCCCAAGAAACAGGAAGAAACGGTAAATCCAAGTGGCAAAAGCATACGAAATCAAGAAGGTTTGCGTTCCCGGATAGAAAATCTCTGGTGCGGGATCTCGAAATTTGAACAGCTTCTCGCGCATCCACCAGCGCGTTAGAGCAAAAGCGCGGGGTTGCAGATTTTCGATTCCCGTTGCATCAGACAGAATATAATACCCATCAAAGCGCAAGAAAGGATTCGTATTCACCCCGATAGTAATGATCCAGCTGGTGGTGGCGATAAAAAA
>JAHDDM010000030.1:0-7267 GCA_020629355.1 Rhodospirillaceae bacterium | reverse complement strand
GCTTCTTCCGCCCCAAACATGCTCTAAAACCCAAAAGTTTGGCGTAGTACAGTCAAGGGTCGGCGGAAAAGGAAAAAGAATAGCGAAACGGATTCGCCATAAATCTTACTGACCCCGCGCGCGCCAATACGCGGCAGACGCTCATCCGCATCCAGCAAAATCCGCACCCGAAAAGCCATAATCCCATCTGGCGTTTGCTCGGCATCGTAGCTTGTGCGTAAGACCGAACCCTGCAAAGGCTCTAGCGGACTGTTATCCAAGAACAGTTGCGTTTCGGCACCCGGGCGCATTTCAATGGAATCCTTGATCGGCAGCATGGCATCAATCGCCACCTGCTTTGGGTCTGCAATCAGCATAATCCGCTGACCCGTCGAAACTGGACGGCCTACCCAATCATCGGGGCTGTTGAAAATCGCCACACCAGACTTGTTCGCCTGCACCTTAATACGCTGGTACTGTTCTTCGGCAAAGGCCAAGTCATCACGCTTCTTTGCCAACCTTGCTGCCATGACCGCCTTTTCAGCCTTACTGCTCGCATCGGTAAAGGCATCCTGTGTGACCTTTTCCAACTCGACACGCGCCAGCTCAACCTCGCGAACCGCAACATCATAAGCATTACGGAACAAAGCATCATCGTACTCAAATAACAGCTGCCCTGGGGTAAGAGTATCATTCGGCTCTACCAATACCTGCTTGATCACCCCCTCCAGAGGTGCGGCAACAACATCGGGCTTGAAGGCCACTACCTCTGAGGGTGCAAGGCTGGATTGCGGGACAGGCGTAAACATCACCGCCACTAAAGCCGCCATAAACATCAACAGCCAAACCCGCTTACGGCTGAAAATCATCGGCAAACGCCGCTTGCCCAAAAACACCGCCCAAGCATGTCCCATACATTCCAAAATAGGATTCAACAGAACAAATTCATTGTCACGCCAAGGATTACTCCGCGCCAAAAGCAGACCTCCTAGCCCCTGGCCATCATTGCGCAGCAGCGGACACCACAACAGACATGAAGCCGATAGTTCCTTGGCTTGATCTCGAAGATGCTCTGGCCAATCCGTCATATCCACCACGTGCATCTCGGTGGCCTTGCCGCTATGGTGTATTTCAGCTGCCACCGCCTTCGCCCACGCAACATACGGCGCATCACGCTGAATCACCGCAATATTCGATATGGCATCAACCCCATAACGCTTGCCAACCTGATGGTGCAGTAAAATAGCCTGATGATACGGCACAAGCTCTCGCAAACGATTTACCATCGTAAAGCGCAAGGCCTCAACATTGCCCGCATTGCGCATTTCGCGCTCAAGCTCAATCACCAACGAAAGCCGCACTGAAGCGACTTCGGCATTGAAGGTCTTTTTAGGAGAAGCTTCGGTACTCATTATTGTACAGGTGGCTCAAACACAGCATTGCCGCTCATTGAGTGGATAAAGTCCTTATCAGGCTGTGAAACCTTGCCTCGTACCGTTACCGTGCGGCTAACCGGATCAATACGCGCGCCGATTTTCGTAATCCTGGCATTATAGGTCTTTCCCGTTTCATCAATGCTGACCCGAAACGGCGTGCCTGGCTTTAACCACACCAACCAGCTTGAGGGGATGAGCATTTTCAGTAAAAAATCCTGATCATTAAAGACTTCCATTAACGGCTCGCCAATATTGATCCACTCGTGCTGCTTACGGGCAACCTCAATAACACGGCCACTAAAGGGCGCATTGATGGCACAACGCCGAACACTCAAATTCGCACCAGAAAGCTCTGCCTTGGCAATAAAGGTCTCGGCTTCTGCAAGACTTACGTCTAACTCACCGATCGAATTCAGGCTTTGAAGCTGCAAAGCATTCTCGTAAATTAACTGTGTCGAGTTTAACTTTGATTTCAAACGGCGTTGCTCTATCTCGTGGCTAGAGCAATCAAACGTGACCAGACGATCACCTTTCTTAAAGGTCTCCCCATCCCGCTTATGTAAACGCGAGATTTTCCCATCCATTTCACTGGCTAAAATTGCACTCTGCAACGGCTCTAGCAACGCCCGAACTGCCGTCGAATCTGTATAGGCCTGTTGAGTCGGCTGACTAATCTCAGTCAAAGTCGCCTCAAGCGAACCTAACGGATCATCAAGATTCTGCGCGTTGACTATCGTACTTGAAAAGAGCAATCCAAAGGCAGCTAATCTAAACCATGATTTCATATCTTTTCTCATCAAGAAGATTGAATAATAAGCATCATAACGTATGGCACGAGATTACGACATAAAAAAGGCGGGAAATTCTTCCCGCCTTTTCCGTAAAGGATCTCTTCAAGGCTGATTAGCTCAGATTAGGCGCAACAGACTTGTATATTTTTGTTTCACTCGCCATGACCTTGCCAAGGTTATTGACCCGATTTTGCCAATCACCCATCACCGCTTTAACATCCGCGGTGACTTCTTGAAGATCCGCATCCTCGTTGATCTCCGATGATGGATCATAAGCGATACTGAGAAGCAGGCGATTTTGCGCATTCTTCACATCTGCAAAAGCAAAACTGTGACGGAGAACATTCACCAGATTACTGATGTCTGCACGAATTTCATCGACAGGGCTGATATTCTTGCTCTTGGCTTGAGCACGAATTTTCTCAATCAACTGGTCTTCAACATCCTGCAATTCAGCAACGGCGCGGTAGCTCTTGAGGGATTCCCAATAGTCCAACCAGGACAAGCGAACACTCATCAAGACGGCTGAACCCACAACCAGTTTACGCGCCTTAGCCACATCAAGCTGGACTTTAGCAAGGTCTGCTTGACGCGGACCCGTAACCAGATTCATCAAATTCCAGCCGATAGACAGAGAACTATTTACCCATGATTGGTTTTTCACTAAATTGTCATTCGTGCCATTCAAACCAACCGAAAGGTTAATACCTGGCAACATGCCCAACATGGCAGCAGTGACTTCGTTGCGGCTGATGCGGATGTTATATTCATCCTCGCGCAATTCAGTACGATTTTGCAGAGCATAATTTTCCAACTGCTTATAATCGACAACAATTTTTGCCAGCTGCGTGTCACTAGGTGCAAGAGAATAGCGCGCATTCGGCAGCATACCCATCAGAGATGCCAGACGGGTTTTATTTTCCACCAATTCCCGCGAAATATTCTTGAGCTGTAGTTCAAGGCTGAGAATTTCACGCAAGTCACGCAAAACATCAATGGGTTTATCCAGCTTACCCGCCAGAACCGCTTCGAGATTACGCTTGCTATCAGAAACCCGAATCTGGGTTTTCTTGACACGGTCTTCCAGTTCCTGTGCGGCATAAGCACGCCAGTAGCTGGATTGCACTTCGTTGACCAGCTCGTGTGTGACTTTGCGGCGGCGTTCTGCTGCAATCAAGACCCGATCGCCAGCCTGCTTTGCCCGAACATAGCTCAGGCCAAAATCAAGGATATTCCATGATGCTGTAAGACCGCTACTCAGCGAAGACCTTGAACGGCTGATGGTTGTACCATCGGTAACAGAACCGTCCTCGACATTTTTTGAATCAGAGATATCGTACTTACTGCGGTTCTTATAATCCATGGAAGCCACAACTGAGGGCAACATCGCTGCCTGCGCAACGCGATATTGATTCTGGTTCAGTGCCTCGTTCAACGCACCAAGACGTTGTTTAAGATTATATTTCAGTGCCCGCGCGATGGACTCTTCTAGGGTCAATGCCGAAACAATCGGTTCTTGCAGCTTGATTTCATTACCAAGTCCGCTACGCACGTCCTTCATAATTTGCTCGCCAGAGATTGTGCCGAGCTGAGTACTGCCACAGCTTGCAATCAGAAATGCTACTGATGCCAGTCCAGCATAACGAAGGTGTTTTTTCATAATGCAACTCCATTTTCAAAAATCAAAAATTATCTCGCAAAACCAACACTACACAAAAAAAAGAATAGAAATTATCCGTTTTTTTGACATGCTCTATCTTTTGAAACACTGTGATCAATATGCCACAGTTGAAACCCTTGAAAGTGTTATTATCACATTTTACCTTGAGATTCCAAGGAAATTTCCTGTTCTGCGATGATCAAGTCTTGAGGCTTGTTGATATTCAAAAAAGGATCGCGGTCTTTACAGGGCCATTCGACGATTGCAGTACTATATTGGCGGGAAAAGCGCTCTATTTTGCGTATATCTTGTGTTAATGCGATTTCGAGCGGTTGACGTAAAGAACACGACCAAAGCGCAATAGTGGGATGACGGCGTTGGTTCGAGGCCGCGCAGACAATTAATTTTTCGCGCGCCAAGGCGATATCAAAGAGTTTTGTGGTAAGATCAGGGGGTAAAAATGGCGTATCTCCGCTTACGCTCAGCATCCATTCAATTTTAGGGTGATGCCTTGCGCAATATTTCAATCCTGACAAGATTCCCGCCAGAGGACCTTGCCGTTCAGCCGCCGCATCAAGCGCAAGAGGCATGTCTGGTGCGAATCGCTTTTGTTCAGCAACAACATTCAAGATAATGTCTTCTGGTGGTGGTGTAGCTTGCCGCAAGGATGTGCAGATATGCTCAAGGATAGGCTTGCCAGCTAGGGGTATCAGGGTTTTCAGGCCATATTTTGCTTGACCATCCATGCGCCGTGCTGCACCGCCAGCAAGAATGACTGCTACATAAGGTGGATATTCCAAGATCATAAAAAAGCGATTCGTTCAGGGTGGCTAAGCAGCTGGAAGCGTTTACCCCTGGCGCGGCCGATCAGCGTTAAACCATATTGTTGGGCGAAAGTAACTCCGGCGGCGGTAAAGCCAGAGCGCGAGACAAGAATCGGAATACCCATCTGTACGGTTTTAATAACCATTTCTGTCGTTAGGCGGCCCGTGGTGTAGAACCAGCATCCGCTCCCGTCCAATTTATGCGTATGCATCAGGCCAGCGATTTTATCCACCGCATTATGCCGGCCAACATCCTCAAGATACGCGATGATGTTTTCCTGTTGGCACAAACAGCAGCCATGGATTGCACCAGCTTCAAGGTAGAGACTCGGCGTGGTATTGATACGCTTGAGTACCTGCATCATAACATCAGTGCTCAAAATGCTGGTATCATTCAGGATCTGTTTGGGTAGATTTTCCAGCACATGTTCAAACATCGTGCCCTCAGCACAGCCAGAGGTGCGTATTCGTCTGGATAGAACTGGCGGTGCAGCAGCATCAGTACGCACCACCACTACCTGCAATTCATGGTCAATATCAATCGCCGTGATGATATTGATGTTTTCCAGCAGGTTTTGATTCACCAGATAACCCACCGCCAAAAGATCAGGGTAGTCACCAATGGTCATTACAGTCACAATTTCCGTGGCATTCAAATACAGTGTCCATGCCTGCTCTTCGATGATGCGTAGGCTAATAGGCTGCTGTGCTTCGTCGATGCCCATGACTTCAGTGCTGAGACCCACCCGCTTGGGCTGAGGCAGAATCGGCAGGGAATAGGCTTGCATCCGTCTGGTTCACTAGGTCTTTTTACACAATATAGCAGCTATATTGCTTTAAGCAAGAAAGCCTTAATAGCTTGTGCCAAACAGTACTCTTGGCAGCCAGTCTGCCATTTCAGGGAACATCGCCAGCAGCCCAAGACCTATCAGCTGAATGATAATAAAGGGAAGCACGCCGCGATAAATCTCTTGGGTCTTGATGGATTTCGGCGCAACCCCGCGTAGGTAAAACAACGCAAAACCAAACGGCGGGGTTAAGAACGAAGTCTGTAGATTCATGGCCATCATCAAGCCCAACCATACGGGCGAAAAGCTATCGGTTTGTAATAAAATTGGCGCAACCACAGGGACGACAACAAAGGTAATCTCGATAAAATCAAGAAAGAAACCCAATACCAGCATCACCAGCATCACAATCAGCACGGCGGTATATTCCCCGCCAGGTAAATCCAGCAACAGTTCTTTCACGGCATCGTCACCGCCAAGACCACGGAAAACCAGACTGAATAGCGTAGCCCCGATGAGAATCACAAAGACCAGAGATGAAATATCCAGCGTGCCATTCATCACCGGGCGTAAAAGTCCAGTGGCAAACAGCCGCCAATTCGCAATCAGAATGCCCCAAACCACCACCGCACTGGCCAGTATCGCAAGCACAATAGCGAAAACATTGCTGGTTTCGGTTGCATCACCACGCCCCAAACGCATATCAGCGACATTGACCAAAGTCAGCAAGACAATAAAGGCCGCAAGTGTCAGATAGACCGAAATATTGCCGCGACCCTCAATACGGCGCAACAGGCGCGTAAAAGGATTACCAGAGGTATCATCAAAATATGTATAGGGCAGTTTGAGATTCTTAATTCGCGCGCTCGCCAACAGACTTGCGCCCACCGCGCCCACCGCGGCAGCCTCGGTTGGGGTGGCAATGCCCATCAGAATCGAGCCTAACACCGAAACAATCAACACCAAAGGCGGAATAAGCGCTGACAAAACCTTACGATAAAAATCACCGCCCCGTTGCAGTTCTTCTGGTGGAATAGCTGGAGAACTTTCAGGTTTCCACCAGGCAATAAACAGTTGATACGCAATGTACAGCCCAACCAGCGTAAAGCCAGGAATAATTGCCCCTGCAAACAGATCACCAATGGAAACAGGCTCCGGCGACCAGTTACCAATTTCGCGCTGTGCTTCGACATAGGCATTGGAAATTTGATCACCAAGCAGAATCAGGACAATAGACGGCGGGATAATCTGGCCTAAAGTACCTGCTGCACATATCGCGCCACAGCTTAGTGATGGGTTATAGCCACGGCGTAGCATGGTGGGTAAGGATAATAGCCCCATCGTGACCACGGTTGCCCCGACAATACCCGTAGAGGCCGCGAGCAATGCTCCGACTATGGTCACGGAAATCCCCAAACCACCGCGAAGCGAACCAAAAAGCTGTCCCATGGTCTCTAGCAGTTCCTCCGCCACCCGCGAGCGTTCGAGTACAATCCCCATATAGACAAATAAAGGCACCGCGATTAGTATTTCGTTGGTCATGGCATTGCCATAGATTCTTGACGGCAACGCCAGCAGGTAGGTCATGTCGAACACGCCAAAGGCAAAGCCGAGTACTGCAAACAGCAAAGCCACGCCCGCCAGCGTAAAAGCCACGGGAAAGCCGAGCATCAACATGCCGCAGGTGACGATGAACATTGCGAGGTCTAAAAAATCGGCCATTGTCTATTGATTGACTTTCTGGATGGGCTGGCCTTTTAAGGTCAATATCGACGCGGCAGCCAAGGCG
>JAHDDM010000029.1 GCA_020629355.1 Rhodospirillaceae bacterium | reverse complement strand
CAAACTACCTGTATGGGTTACATGAATACGATTCATCGGCTATTTCCTTATTTTCTGGTGATTACACCCGCCGCTGTTTCAAATACGGCTTCAAACATTTCAGCGCTCAAGCGGCGAGTTTGGGTATTATAGCGCGAGCAGTGATAGCTATCGAGTACAGTAATATTTCTGCCTTGCAGAGTATGCACCTGAAAACGCGCGGCATGTCCGAAAGGATATTCAGATTGCCGCAAACCCAACAGAGCAATCAAACTACGATGCGCCACCCCGCCAAGGCAGACAATCACCCGCAAATTGAGCATCAAGGTAATCTCGTGCTTCAGAAAATCACGACATTGGGCAATCTCGGCACTGGTGGGCTTATTCAACGGTGGAACACAGCGCACCGCATTGACAATACGGCAATCATGTAGGCGTAAATCATCTTCTATCTCGCCATGGCCAAAATCACCTGAGGCAAAACCGCTTTTTTTGAGGGTTGGATATAGAAGCTCCCCTGCCCCATCTCCTGTAAAGGCACGTCCCGTACAGTTTGCACCGCGCAAACCTGGAGCAAGACCCAATACTAATAGCTGTGCAGAAATATCGCCAAAACCGTTAATCGGCGCATTGTGCCAGTCTGGATGCGGGGCTTTCTGAGCATCGCGAAATGTCTTGAGTCTTGGGCATAGTCCGCAATCAAGGGGCGCATCTGCTGCACAGGGCTGCATCTGAGACCATTTTCGAGCATGTCGTACCATAAGCTGGTTACCTCCATTTATCCAATAATGAAGAATTTGGCTGTTCACTTTCCTCCTGCTTATGTTATGATACCCTAAATTTGCATAATATGAAATTCTTGAATGTCCCTTTCTGCGCTTGATCGCACACCAGCCTTTCGCCAACTAGCCTTCGCGGATAATCAGAAACTCCTGATGCTGGTGGGTAGCCACGATGCACATTTGACTCTGCTTGAGGAAACCTTTGCGGTCTCGGTGATTCATCGCGGCTCAAAAATCACCGTAACGGGCGATAACAGTGCATCTGTGGATCGTGTCGCGAATATCCTCGAACAACATTACCAAGAGCTACAGCCAAATACCCCGCCAGAAGCCTTTGAGACTCTGGTGCAGCAGCATTTTCCAAGACAAAATACCCAAGTACAGAACACCTATGCACAGGGCAATCTGCTGGTGCCGGATATTCCACAACCGCCTGTTCAGGATCGGGCAGGTTTTTACGTTTCGACGCCGAAAGGCAATTTCACAGCGCGTAATGCCAATCAGGAACTGTACCTACAGGCTATCCGCGAGGCCACGATGGTCTTTGGTCTAGGTGCTGCGGGTACGGGCAAAACGTTTCTGGCGGTGGCCATGGCGGTCTCGATGCTGTGCCGTGGTGAAATAGAACGCATTGTCTTGACACGTCCCGCGCGCGAGGCTGGCGAACAGCTGGGATTTTTACCTGGCGACATGCATGAAAAGCTTGATCCGTATCTACGTCCGATTCACGATGCTCTGGAAGAAATGCTGCCTCGGCAATCCATTGAACATTTCCTGCAAACCCGCCAAATAGAAATTGCTCCACTAGCCTATATGCGTGGTCGCACCCTAAAGAATGCGCTGATTATCCTTGATGAGGCACAGAACACGACACGGGCGCAAATGTTGATGTTCTTAACCCGTATCGGTGAAGGCTCAAGGATGATCATCAACGGTGATCCGAATCAGATAGATTTACCCACAGGACAGGTCTCTGGTCTGGTGCAGGCTGCCAAGAACCTCACACCTGATCAGGACATTCGCCTGATTCGCTTTCTTGATCGCGATATTGTCCGTCACCCGCTGATTGGGCGGATTGTGCGGGCTTTTGACGCAGAATGATGGCGCAAGTCCCCCGAACAACATCTGTTCATTCTGTAGAACTGGTCTGCGAAACACCGCAATGGGATCATGCTCTACAAAGCGCTTTGCAGACACACGCCAATACCGCTTTGGACTATCTGTTACCACACCATCATGGCTATACAGCACAGTATTTCAGTCTTGTCCTTGGCCATGATACCCTGATCCAAGGTCTGAATGCGGATTGGCGCGCTAAAGACCAGCCAACCAATGTCCTCGCCTTTCCTGCTCTGGCTATGCCAGACAGTCTTGAGGCCCATGAAACGACTTTAGGTGACGTGATCATCGCCTTCGAGACCGCGCAAAAAGAATCCCATGCGCTTGGCCTTGAGTTGATCGAACACAGCACACATCTGATGATACATGGGCTTTTACACCTGTTGGGACATGATCATCTGATTGAGACAGAACGGCTTTGCATGGAAGATTGGGAAATCCGCACCTTAGAAACCTTAGGCTATAAAAATCCTTATGAATAACAATACGACTATTACACTTCTTGATGAACCCAAAGACAGTGCATTGGACAGCCCAAGTCTGGTACAGGGGATGCACGTCAATCTTGATCGCGTCCATCAACTGAGCGTGGCGGATATTATGCTGCCTCGGGCGGATATTGTCGGACTGGATGCCGAGAACTCACCAGAGGAGCTGCTGGAAATACTGGTGCGGGAAAATTATTCTCGGTTTCCCGTCTATCACGGTACGTTGGATAAAGTGACTGGCATGGTGCATGTCAAGGATGCCTTTGGCGCGTTGGCGCGCGGTGACAGTCTGAGCATTACGGCATTACAGCACCCATGCCTGTTTGTCTCGCCCAGTATGGCGGTTCTTGATCTGCTGTTGGAAATGCGCGAAAAGCGGACACATCTTGCACTGGTGGTGGATGAATTTGGTGGTAACGACGGTCTCGTCACCATTGAGGATATTTTAGAACAGATTGTTGGCGCGATTGAGGATGAACATGATGAAGACGCTGAGGTACATTTGATCCGCGAAGATGCTGGCAGTATCTTAACGCCCGCGCGCGTAAGGCTTTCCGCTCTTGAAGAGGCTATCGGGGATTTTCAAAATCAGGATGACCTGCGCGAAGACGTGGATACTCTTGGCGGCCTGCTCTATGGCCTGTTGGGACGTATCCCGAAACGCGGCGAGTTAATTCAACACGGTAGCGGCCTTGCTTTTGAGATTGTCGAGGTTGATCAACGGATGATCCGCCAAGTCCGGATTCATCATGCACCAACCCGCGAAAATATAGCGCGCTCCTTATAATGAACATGCTTAACTACTCCTCTTTATTGCACGCGGCAAAGGTCGTCGAGGGCTTTGTGGTACGCACTCCTGTACTGGAATCGCCTTTACTGAACGAACGGCTGGGTTTTCGGCTGCTCATCAAGCCAGAATGTCTGCAACGCACGGGTTCGTTTAAGCTACGCGGGGCATACCACACCATCAGCAGCCTCAGCGAAGCAGAACGTCAAAAGGGCGTGGTGGCGTTTTCCTCTGGCAATCATGGTCAAGCCGTGGCTTGTGTGGCACGACATTTTGGCATTCCCGCCACCGTGGTCATGCCTACTGATGCGCCCATGATGAAACGTGCGAACACGGCGGCTTGGGGTGCACAAATCATCACCTACGACCGTGTCCATGAAAACCGCGAGGAAATTGCCACAAAAATCCTCGAAGAAAGCCAAGCGCATTTGATCAAACCCTTTGATGATCCGCGCATTATCTTAGGACAAGGCACGGCCATGCTCGAAGCCTTGGAAGACTGCACATTACAAGATAAACTGCCTCATCGGGTATTCGTGCCCTGTAGCGGCGCGGGTCTCCTAGCGGGTTCTAGTCTCGCAGCAGCAGAGTACAACGTGGCGGTAACCGCTTGCGAACCCAAAGGGTATCAAAGCGTTCAAGCCGCCTTTGATGCAGGCAAGCCCGCACCAGCCTATACAGATTTTCCCACCGAATCCGCTCTATGTGATGCGCTGTTATCGCCTACGGTTGGTACACATTGTTATCCTTTAATCGCCGAAAATGTCGATAGCGCTGCCAGCGTTACCGAATCAAAAGTCTTAAACGCCATGAAATTTGCTTGGGAATATCTCAAGCTGGTGGTGGAACCGGGCGGTGCAGCAAGCCTTGCAGTAATTGTGCAACAGCAGAAAATACTGGCAGGCAAAACCGTGCTTGCGCTCCTCAGCGGCGGCAATGTCGATGCTGAAGTATTTGCCCGCGCAATCAAGACAGATTATTCTTGAAGTCCACTGAAATAATGCTATAAAGCCTCTTCGTGGGGGCTAGTAGCTCAGTCGGTTAGAGCGCACGCTTGATAAGCGTGAGGTCGGAAGTTCAAGTCTTCCCTGGCCCACCATTAAAAAAAGGCCACCTCAGAGGTCTTTTCGGTGTTTCATGGCACATTGGGGGTGTAGCTCAGCTGGGAGAGCAATTGCTTTGCAAGCAATAGGTCGTCGGTTCGATCCCGATCACCTCCACCATGAACTGGATACTATAATTTACCTATCTTTTGCGCATCTAGGGGCAAATTGCTCATTTGCGTTCCTCAAATATCTGAATATGTTCCGGTACTCAATATCGCCCTTTACCCCTATCTGCATCAAAATCTTAGGTAAATTACAGTATCCAGTTGTTTCACTGGCTAAGCCCCATTTTCTAGCGTAATGACAGGAGTCATTTTCGCCAGTATCTCTTCTGCCAAGTGACATTTGACTTGATGCCCGTCTGCCAAGGTGCGCATGGGCGGGACTTCACGATCACAGAGACCGTCTTTGACCTCGGATTTCCAACGACAACGGGTCTGGAAAGGACAGCCAGAGGGTGGATTCATCGCTGAAGGAATATCGCCCTCAAGGACAATATGCTGTTTCTGCACTTGGGTATCGGCAATAGGTACTGCTGATAACAAGGCTTCGGTATAGGGATGATACGGTGGGCTAAAGACTTGATCCGTCGAGCCTAACTCGACAACGTGGCCTAAATACATCACCATGACACGATCAGACAGGTAACGCACAATAGAGAGGTCATGGCTGATAAATAGCAGAGTGGTTTTCTTTTCACGCTGAATATCCATCAACAGATCCGTGACCGCGGCCTGTACCGAAACATCCAGCGCCGACACGGGTTCATCGGCAACGACAATCCGCGCACCACCAGCAAAGGCACGCGCGATACCCACCCGTTGCTTTTGACCGCCAGAAAGCTGCCTTGGCATACGACGGGCGAATTCACGAGGCAGCTTGACCAGATCAAGCAATTCAAGCATACGCTGTTCGCGCTCTTGATCAGAATTGCCGATATGGAAAATTTCCAAAGCACGGACAATCTGGCTACCCACAGAAATCGACGGATTCAGTGTATCAAACGGGTTTTGAAACACCATTTGAATATCAGCAACGGTCTCCGTCTTGCGGTCTTCTATCGGCGTGAACTCAATATTGTTACCATCGACTTTTACCGCACCATCCGAAGCCGTTTCCAGCCCCATCAAGACCTTAGCCAAGGTAGACTTACCACAGCCCGATTCACCAACAATCGCCAGCGTTTCAGATTCCCGAACCCGAAACGAAATGGTCTCGTTGGCCTTGACAACCTTGCGTGTACCGCCACTGGTTAAAGCATTGGCAGAGACCTGATAATATTTCCGCAAGTCCTCAACCTCAAGCACCACTTCACCAAGAGGATTACTCTGTGTGTCGCTTTGGGCTTCCAGCGGTGCATCCCAATCAATCTCTGCTATGCGCAAACATCGGCTGCCATGACGATCATTATCATCAAGAGTCTGCATCTGGATATTCCCTGCATCACATAGACCAGACTGGAAATAATCGCATCTTGGACCAAAATTACACCCTTGCGGACGCTCATGTGGCAAGGGAAAATTGCCGCGAATCGCCACCAAAGGCCGCACATTTTTATCCGCACCTGGCAAGGGAATTGAACGGAATAACGCTTGAGTATAGGGGTGGCGCATCTTATCGAAAACATCTGTAATACTGCCTGTCTCTACGGCCTCGCCAGAATACATGACACAAAGTCGATCACAGGTCTCAAGAATCAAGCCAAGATTATGCGAAATAAACAGCATGGATGTGCCGTATTTCTTACCCAAACCTTTGACGAGATCAACAATCGCGGCCTCGACTGTGACATCAAGCGCGGTGGTGGGTTCATCCAGAATCAGCAAAGCAGGCTTGGACATCAAGGCCATGGCAATCACAATACGCTGCTGTTGACCACCAGAGAGCTGATGCGGAAACGCCGTCATAATACGCTCTGGATCAGGCAGCTTGACATCCTCTAGCACTTGCAAAGCGCGCGCTTCGGCCTCGGATTCTGATATATCTTCATGGATCAGTGGCACTTCCATCAACTGGCGGCCAATTTTCATGGTCGGATTCAAACTCGCCATGGGTTCTTGGTAAATCATGGCGATTTTACTGCCACGAATATTACGCAATTCCTCTGGCGACATGGTCATCAGGTCTTGGCCTTGAAACTTAATCGAACCACCAACAATGCGACCATTGACCCCTAAGTCCTGCATCACACCCAAGGCCACCGTGGACTTGCCACAACCGCTCTCGCCCACCAGACCCATCGCCTCACCTGGTTGAATGGTACAGCTAAAGTCCATTACTGCTGGAATCTCCATCAAGCGCGTAAAGAAGGAAATATGCAGATTACTAATCTCTAGTACGGGTTGATCAGTCATCATTAATCCTTCAGGCTCTCTTCGCGTAGTCCATCCGCCAAGAGATTCAATCCCAAGACTAACGATAATAATGCGATTGCTGGCGGCAGAGCCGGATGCGGATAGATAGACAACAGCTTGCGACCATCATTGATTGTCGAGCCCCAATCAGGACTTTCTGGTGGCAAGCCCAAACCAAAGAAACCTAAAGTGCCTAGAAGAATCGTCGTATATCCAATCCGCAAACAAAAATCGACAATCAACGGTCCGCGCGCATTAGGCAGAATTTCCCACAGCATGATGTACCAAGGCCGCTCGCCACGGGTTTGTGCCGCGGCAACATAATCGCGGCTTTTCAAGTCCAAAGTCTGACCACGGACAATACGAAATACCGTTGGTGCATTGACAAAGACCACCGAAACAAACACCACCAGAATACCGCCTGGAACATCAAAGCCATCAAGCCAGCTTGGCAGAATCGGCAATGCGCCTGATTGATCAGACACCAAAGACAGATACAGCCAGCCCATGCTTACAATGGTTATGGCAACCATGACATTGCGCTTCGATGGTTGGGTATGAAAACGCGAGTTCAAGAGCACCACGACAAAGATAATCGGAAACAGAAAGAGCACCACCGCCATATAGCTTGGCAGGCCAGTTTCAACAATTTCTGGTGTGACCAACAGATAAAACAGTAAGATAACAGGAAAGGCCAGAATCAGGTTCGCAAGGAACGACAATACTGTATCAAATTTCCCACCATAGTACCCTGCGGGTAATCCTAGTACGATACCGACCATAAAAGCAAAAATCGTCGCTAATGGCGCAATTTTCACCACTTCCCACGAGCCTTTGATCATGCGCGAAAACACATCACGGGCAAGGTTATCACCGCCCAACAGATAATAGCCATAATCCGCTTCGGTAGCACCGCGCAAAGGTGTACCAGGGACTTTGTTTTTCATGCCCGAAACCTGCTTGAGTGCATCGTGGGTTACAATAAGATCAAAAAGACCAAAGACCGCCGTAAATATCCAAAAAAACACGATGCTAAGGCCAATAACGCCTATTCCACTATCGAACAGCTTGCCATACAGCCCAAGACGGCGTTTGTAGTGCCATGACAGGCCAAGCGCAATCGCCAGAGCAATCCACACTGGAACAAATTGGATCATCATCCGTAGTGCGATTTCCAGGCCAGAGAGTGCTTCCATGTGTCTTTCTACCTATAGTCTAATGCGCGGATTCAGGTAAACATACCCAATATCGGATATAAGCTGCGTCACCAGCACCACCACCACCGAAATAACAGAAACACCCAGCAACAGCTCAATATCATTATTCCCTGCTGCCTGTACCAATACCCAACCAAAGCCTTTGTAGTTGAAGAGGGTCTCCGTAATCACCACTCCATTCAATAGCCAAGGAAATTGCAGCATAATGACGGTAAAAGGCGCAATTAAAGCATTACGCAATGCATGTTTCAGCACTACGTTGCGGAAACTCACGCCTTTTAATCGTGCCGTGCGGATATATTGCGCGGTCATCACCTCTGCCATGGAAGCGCGAGTCATGCGCGCAATATAGCCCATTGCATACAGAGCCACCGTCAATACTGGCAGGAAGAAATTCTCGAAGGTTGCAGTGTCCATAGCACTGGTGGCAGTGCCTTTGAACCATTTCAGCCCCACCACGCTGGAAGCAAAGACCGTGATAAAAATCACACCAGAGACATATTCAGGCGTTGCAGTAGAGAGAATCGAAACGCTCGATAACGAACGATCCGTGCGCGAGCCTTCGCGCATCCCCGCTAATATCCCAATGATCAAGGCAGACGGCACCATCAACAGGGTGACAAAAAACATCAATTTCCCCGTCAAGCCAAGACGAATCGAGATAATACTCGCGACATCCTGTTTGAAGACCGTGGACTGCCCCCAATAGCCTTGTAAAATACCGCAATATTGCGCCTCTTTGGTGGCCTTGCCGTCTGGATTGCCTTTATCGCAACGCGAGGTAATGCGCCCATCAGGTTGCGTGGCTTGAAAACTTGGGGCTAACCCTAGCCATTCCGCGTATTTAATATAGTCTGGCCTGGAATAACCATTACGCTCCAGAAAAGCCGTGACTTCAACGTCTGTCATCCGTTGGCTGCCCTGAAACTTGGCCAATTTCTCAAGATTCGGCTCAAGATTGGTCAAGACAAAGACAATATACGTCAAGCACAGTGCGGTTAAGATCATCACCGCAAAGCGGCGGAGCAGGAAAATAAGCATAGTAAAAGGCCGCGTCCCGAATAAGAACGCGGCCTGAAAGTTTCGTAATTACGCAGCCCAACCATATTTGTACAGATGCATTTCAAAGGTGATGTGCATATCCGTCCCCACAAGTCCTTCTTTGGTATGACGATATAACGAGCGCCAATAGGGTTGAATGGTCACGCCTTGCTCGCGCATAACTTCTTCGATCCGCACCATCAGCTTACGCCGCCTATCGGCATCGGCAACCGCCAGCGCACTACCAACGAGAGAGTCAAATTCGGCATTCTCGAAGCCCCATTCGTTCCATGCCATACCACTACGATAGGCCAAGGCCAGAATCTGAATTCCCAAGGGGCGGTGATTCCAGTTGGTGGACGAAAACGGGTATTTCGCCCAGTCATTCCAGAAAGTCGAACCTGGTAGAATAGTACGCTTGACCTTAAAGCCAGCTTCACGAAGCTGAGCAGCCACTGAATCAGTAGTATTACGCCGCCAGTCATCATCAATCGATAATAGCTCGTGTTCATAATCCTGCATGCCTGCCTCAGTCATCAATTCATAGGCTTTCTTGGGGTTGAACTCTGGTGCGCCAATATCGGCATATTCTGGATGCACGGGACAGACGTGATGATTTTCTGCAACCGTTCCCAGATTCGAATAGCCTAGTTCCAGACAAACTTTCTTATCTACTGCCATGGCTAAAGCCCGCCGAACCCGTGCGTCAGCATAAGGCTTT
>JAHDDM010000028.1 GCA_020629355.1 Rhodospirillaceae bacterium | reverse complement strand
CAGAGCCGATATAGAGCTGTTTCAGGTCATAGCCAGTATTGTTTTTTTGCAGGGCAGTCATCATATTCAGAACCGTCCCCTCTGGGGTAACGATTTCCAGTCCCAAGATCTGCTCGCGCATATTGCCGTAGCGGATACACTGCATTCCGCCAGCGTTGGTGGCGATATTGCCGCCAATTTGGCACCAGTCGCGCGCGCCTAGGTCAACGCCGAATATCTGGTCTGTGTTATCGGCGGCAGCCTGTACTTCGGCTAAGGTGCAGCCAGCATCGGCGGTGATGGTGCTGGAATCTACCGTAAGTGCGCGCATATTGCGCATATTGATCACGATACTGTCGCGGTGAGGTTCGGGGATAGCCGCGCGAGTCCGATTGCTGTTGCCGCCTTGTGGCACGAGGGCAATGTTATGTTCGGCGGCGAATCGAACCAGCTGTACCACCTGTGCAGTATTTTCAGGCAGGGCGACAGCCAATGCTTCAGCATGGGTGCCATAGGCTTCTTCGGTCAGGTAGCTTTGAGGATTTTCAGCGCAAGGAATGCCAGATGATGCTAGAAATTCTTGTACTCTAGGCATTGTCCATATCGGCGCGTTTGGGTTCGGCATACAGTAAGAACAGAACCGCCAGAAATACGGAAGAGTACGTTCCAGCGATTACCCCGACAATCAGTGCCAGAGCAAAATCCTGTATGATACTGCCACCGAATACAGCCAGAGACACCAGCGCAATTAACGTCGTTACCGAGGTCATTACCGTGCGCGATAGGGTATGATTGACGGCGAAATTCAGAATATCAATGAAGCTGGTGGACTTGAAGCGGCGAATATCCTCGCGCACCCGATCATAGATGACCACGGTATCATTGATGGAATAGCCTGCAATGGTTAATAAAGCCGCAATACTGCTAAGGTTAAACTCGATTCCGCTCAAGGCATAAAAACCGAGCATCAGGATAATATCATGTCCCAAGGCCAGAATGGCGCCGATGCTGAATTGCCACTCGAAGCGTAGCCAGATATAGACCATCAACAGCAACAGCGCGAGGCCAATGGCTTCAAGAGCCTGAATTTGCAATTCCGCACCGATGGAAGGCCCGACCATTTCGGTGCGCCTGAAGTCCTTGACCCTATCGGCAAGAGCTTCTTTTACCGCAGTAATCCCCATCTGAGCCGCATTGCTTTCCGTACCTTCAGGAACGAAGCGCAACAGCAGAATTTCTGATGCGCCAAATTCCTGAATGGTGGTCTCGCCAATGGGTAGTGCCTCTAGTGTGGCGCGTATATCGGCGATAGGCTCGGGTTTTTGAAGTTCTACCTCGAGCAAGACCCCGCCTGCGAAATCAATCCCAAGGTTTAGACCCCGCGTTACCAGCAGTCCAGCACTCGCGAGCAGCAGAACACACGAAATGACCATTGCGACCCGCCGCATTCCAAGGAAATTGATATTGGTCTCAGCAGGAACGAGTTTCAGCAGCTTCATCTTATATAACCATCTGTTTTGGGCGCACCCGATTATACCAGAGAACAATCATCAAGCGGGTGAACAGGATAGCCGTGAACATCGAGGCCAAAATCCCGAAGGTTAATGTGACCGCGAAGCCTCGAATTGCGCCAAGTCCAAAGATATACAGGCACACGGCGGCGATGAGGGTGGTGATATTGGCATCAACGATGGTGACGAATGCTTTATCGAAGCCGCTGTTAATCGCCGAAGGTGGTGATTTTCCATTACGGAGTTCTTCGCGGATACGTTCAAAAATCAGGACGTTGGCATCCACAGACATGCCGATAGTCAGCGCGATACCAGCAAGTCCCGGTAGGGTAAGGGTTGCTTGCAGGGCTGAAAGCAGGGCGACTAATAGTAGTAAATTCGCTGCAAGAGCCACAATGGCGAGCAGACCAAAGACACCGTAGCTGGCGATCATCAATGCCGCCACCAGAGCCAGTCCGATGGAGGCCGCCCATTTGCCGCCCGAAAGGGAATCAGCACCAAGGGTAGGGCCTACAGTGCGTTCTTCGATGATGTTAATCGGGGCAGGTAATGCGCCAGCGCGCAAGAGCAGAGATAAGTCCTGTGCTTCTGCAACACTAAAGCTGCCTTGAATGATTCCTGAGCCGCCAAGAATCGGCTCGTTGATATTCGGTGCGCTAATGACCGTGCCATCAAGAACAATCGCGAGACGCTCGTTGACATTGTCGGCGGTGACACGCCCGAAACGTTGACCGCCAGTTTGATTGAAGCGAAAGCTCACCACTGGCTGATTATCCTGAAAAGTCGCTTGAGAATCTTCGAGATGCTCGCCACTAACCATGACGCGCCTCTGGACAGCAATCAGATTACCATCATCAGCATTCGATAAGGCCATGGAGCCAGGAAAAGGCCGTGTGCCTTGCAGGCCACGAGAATCTACCAGATGGAAGTTCATCTGTGCCGTGCGTCCAAGCAGGTTTTTCAACCGCTCTGGATCATCAAGGCCAGGCAGTTGCACCAGAATCCGCAAGCGACCTTGTTGTTGGATTGTAGGTTCATTCGTACCAGTTTCGTCTACACGGCGGCGGATGACCTCGATGGTTTGACCGATCACCTGTTTCAGCTCGTTGTCCCAACGTAGTTGATCAAAACCAATCTGAAAGACCCTGCCTTCACGTTCGATAATGATCTCGGCAATTTCCTTACGCAATAGCTGTTCAGCATCACCAGGATTATAGTCTTCGCGTAAGGTAAAGCGCACCGTATCGCTGCCTGCTTTCAGGTCACGATAGCCGTATTTTTCGCTGCGTAAAGCGGTGCGGACGTGCCCTTCGAGGGTCTCCATGCGGCTTTGGCGGACTGCAGCCTCATCAACCTCAAGCAATAAAGACGAGCCGCCTTGCAGGTCAAGACCTAATCTAAGCTGTAGCTGCTGGATACTGGCGGGCAGAAAACTGACGGACTGCCGATCCAACAGATTCGGCAGCAAAAGCAGCACTGAACCCAGCAGCACAATCGCTACGACAATGATGCGAAAGAAAGAAACTCTAAGCATAAGAGATTAAGCGGCGTGTTACGCTTTGGTTTCTGTCGTGGAATCGTCGCTATTGGTATCCGTTGCTTCGGCTTTGTCCTTTTTAGCGGCAGGAGTCTTGGCTTTCTTTTTCTTCTTTTTTGGTGGTTTTTCGGTATCCGCTTCGGAGGAATCTTTATCTTTAGCAGTTTTCTTTGATTCTTTGTCAGGAGCAGGTTCTTCAGCCTTTTTGCCGCCGCCGAACAGTTTACCCATGAAGCCACCGCTAGAGGCCGCCTGTTGTGCGGCGGCTTGCGGGTCTGGTTTCAGCACAACATCCATGAGGGTGCTAGAGGCAACTTCGACTTCGATGCCTTTGGCAATCTCGACTTGAAGGCGGCCTTCATCGGAAACCTTACGGACTGTGCCATAAATACCGCCGCCAGTGACGACTTTATCTCCGCGCTTCACTGCGGCAAGTTTGGCTTGGTGCTGCTTCTGTTTCTTTTGCTGAGGTCTGATCAGCAGGAAATACATGATTGCAAAGATGAGAATCATCGGCATGAATATACCGAACATATCGCCGCCACCGGCTTGGGCTGTTTGGGCATAGGCAGGATTGATCAACATGGCTGTCTCTCTCTTGAAATAAGAAAATGGTGATTTTGACACATCCTATAGGGGTTTCCAGTCTGAACGTCAATCCGTGTTGCTGATTCGTGACATTATACTCGCACGAATTTTGTCCAAATGCTTCTGTGCCTCGATTTTCAGGCCAAAACGGTTGCGGACATAGAAAACATCCATGGCGCGATTGCCAAAAGTATCGATTTTAGCGGCGTGGATTTTCAATTTATTCTCGTTTAATGCCATGGTGAGGTCAAACAACAGGCCACGGCGGTTGTGGGTGCGCACTTCGATGACCGTAGAGCGTTTAGAGACCACATTATCAAAAGCCACCTTCGAGGTACTATGGTCTGGTTGTTGCTGTGTCGTTTGGCTGTCAAAGTCGATATATCGCTGTTTGATGGTGTTGCTCAGGCGTTTTTGCAGCCGTTGCAGGCGAGCCTCTTCGAAGAAAGCTTTGCCTTGATGATGGAACCATACGGTCATTAAGGCGCAATGATCACCGTATGGAAAAGTTTTCAAGGTTGCAATGGAATAGCCCGCTTCGGTGAGTGTTCCCACGGTGTGCCCTATTAAGCCAGAATAGTCCTGAGTATAGAGGATCAGGCGGACAATGGCGTTTTTGGTATCGGGCAGCAGACGGATATGCGCCTTGCCAGCTTCAGGTTCAGACAGGCTGGTGAGCATACGGGCATGTTCGATCTGTACCGCCAGAGTGGTGCTCAGCAGATATTCTTTGCTACAGAGATGGGCATGGCTTGCAAAATCGCTATCGGACATATTAGGCAAAGCTGCCCGAAGAGCCTGAATCGCGCTGTTGGTCTGAGTGGTATCTGGCGTGGAAGTCGGCTGTAATCGCTCTTGACCGTGGCGATAGAGGCGGGAAATAACGCTGGCTTTCCATGTTGTCCAGGAGTTCGGCGCAACGGCCTGAACATCAGCGATGGTTAAGGCATAGAGCTTGCTCAGATGCTCCGCATCGGGGGTAGCGTCCTGCAAAGCATCGGCGGTGCCACTATCCAGAATATCGCGGTGCAGGGCAAGGTCTGAAAGCAGCAGATGTTGGCGCACGAGCCATGCAATTTGGGCGGTTTCTTGTGCATTGAAACCGAATTTGGGTGCAATTTCTGTGGCGATTGCCGAACCTTTTAGGGCGTGTTCTCCGCCGCGTCCTTTGGCAATATCGTGCAGTAATGCGGCAAACAGCAGGACTTGATCGATGGTTTCGGGGGCAGGTGCGGGATCGGACAAGGAATCTTCGCCGAAACCTTGCCCATGGAGATTACGCATGACACGCAAGGTATGGCAATCAACGCTCCAGACATGATAGCCGTCGAGTTGTGTTAAGCCGCGAATATGCTGGAAATCTGGTAACATTGCCCCCAACAGGCCAAGCTGGTTTATCAAGTGAGCCGAGACCATGAATTTCTCAGGGTCGGTGGGGGTGCAGAGTATGCGCCGTAATACTAACCGCGCCGATTCGGCTTTCGGATTATCTGGTCTGTAGCCAACAAAAAGCTTGCGTGCCGCCCACAGCTTCTCGAGCGTCTCAGCACAGAGCGGCAAGGATTGCTGTAGTGCAGAAAGCAGGAATTTCAGCACGTCTTCAGGCGTTTTGAAGCTGCCAGTCTGCTCAAGAAAGGTTTGGCGCGGCAAAATCGCTAAGGCACTTAGGCGTTTTTCGGCGATTTCAGACAGCAGCATACAGTCTGATTGTGCGAGGAAAAGCCGCTTCATCAAGCGTTCTATGGGGCGTAAATGCTTATGCTGCCGAAAGGCCATGTCTTCTGCAATCGGCATCTGGTGGTGCATGAGCAGGCGATTGTCGCCGCCGTTGGGTTGCAGATGGAGTTGCAAACGAATCGCGGCAAGAACCCGATAGCAGCGGCGGAAACGATGAAAGGCAAATGTACTGAGCAAGCCAGCCTGCACGGGATCGGGGATTCCGCATAGGGCTTGGCTGCACCAACGGATGGTCTGCAAATCGCGCAAGCCCAAGGCACCGTCTTTCAGGTTGGGTTCCAGCATCCCGCGCGTAGTGGCATGACGGTGCTTTTGCTCGCTATATTTGGTGTGCATGAAAGCAGAAACAAAACGCTTGGTAAAAAGACGTTTGCGTGTCTGTTGGAACTGTGCGTAGAGTTGAGAATCACCGCAAATCAGACGCGCTTCCAGCAGAGCCGTGGCAAAGGTGTGATCGGATTTTGCTAACGCCATGCTGCTTTTGAGGGTCTGGATGCTGTGACCTACGCTCAAGCCCAGGTCCCACAAAGGATACAGTAAGGGTTGAATGCTGGCTTTTATTGCCTCTGGATTGCAGCCTTTTTGACCATCGAGCAGAATCAGCAGGTCAATATCGGAATACGGATACAGTTCCTCGCGACCATAGCCGCCGAGTGCAATCACGCTCATACCAGCTGGTGCTTGCGCCAGCAGCTCTGTTGCAAGAGCCGTGATCAATGCGTCGAAGTGCTGGCTTAATCTCTGGCACAGAACCAGTGCCTCAAGCGGAGATTGCCGCATTTCTTCAATCCAGCTCTGATGCAGTTTCTTGAGAGAATCTTGAGGCATCAATTCCACTGGCTCTACTGGCAGGCAAGAATCTTTTCCAGTATACTGTACAGGACTATACATAGGCGAATGTCTGGTGTATCTTCATGGTATTTTCTTACTTTATTCACGGAGATAATACCATGACATTTACTTTGCCTGATTTACCCTATGCCCATGATGCTCTTGCGCCACATATGTCGCAGGAAACCTTGGAATTTCATCACGACAAGCACCATAATGCCTATGTCGTGAATGGCAATAAATTGCTCGCTGGCAGTGGCCTTGAGGGGCAATCCCTCGAAGATGTTGTTCGGGGTTCTTATGGCAAGCCTGCTTTGGCGGGTCTGTTCAACAATGCGGCACAGCATTGGAATCACATTGCTTTCTGGCAGATGATGACCGCAAATGGCGGCGGTGAGCCTGGCGGTGATATTGGTGCGCAGATTGTGCGTGACTTTGGCAGCTATGGCGATTTTCGTGAAGCTTTCATTCAGGCGGGTGTAACGCAATTTGGTTCTGGCTGGTGCTGGTTGGTGCTGGATAATGGTAAGCTTGCGGTGACGAAAACCCCAAATGGCGAGAATCCTTTGGTGCACGGTCAAGTGCCACTGTTGGGTTGTGATGTTTGGGAACACTCGTACTATATCGATTTCCGCAATGCCCGTCCTGATTATCTGGCCTGTTTCCTGGATAATCTGGTGAATTGGGATGATGTTGCCCAGCGTCTGGCGCAGGCATAAACCTTGCCTCCAGACCCGAAAATACCAGACCCGCAATTAGCGGAACTGGATGCGAAACTCGCTGCTCGTGCTGAAAAGCAGGGCATGCGAGAATCGCAACAGAAACCCAAGCAGGATATGTCAAGCTTTGGTGCAGCCATGCGTGTTTCCGCAGACCTGCTTGGCGGGATTGTTGTGGGCGTGGCTATTGCTTGGGGCTTAGCTTGGCTTTGGCCTGAAGCGCGGGTTATCTTGCTGGCTTTAGGGTTTGTTTTCGGTATTGGTATCGGACTATATAATGCTTGGCGGGCTGCCAATGCTGAATTCGGCCAGCACAGGAATTCACCGCCTAATCAGCAGGGCGAGTAAGCGCCGCAATCCCATCACATAGCCCCAAGCGGTTTTCTTCAAGCACAATCGGCCAGCTCCAGGCATCCCGCAGAACGCGCAGATATGTCGCGTTTTGGGCAAAGGGTCCAGAACAGATAATCTCGCCGCGCGCGCCTATTGCTTCCAAGCCCTTTAGGGTTTGCAGAGCCAAAAGGTGAGAGGCGACCTGTTCAACCTGTTTGCGCGGCCAGCGTGAGAGATCAATGGTTTCTCTGGTTTTGCGGTCAATCAATCGGCTAAGACTAGCCTGTTCAAAATGCGCAATCTCAAGCCTCTCAATATCATGAGGTACAAAAGGCATGGTATCATCCTGGCTTGCTTCGCTGAGGCGGTCTGCATATATCTGGCCACCCTGAAAGCGGAAATTCAAGACGGGATTGCCGAAACAGTCCATACTGATCATCATGCCTGTTTGAGGTGGCTTGCGGTAGTCTTCGTTGCCTAAGGCAAATATCGTAATCCATGTGCCCGTGGATAGAACGGTGCAGGGCATGGGACGTTCCAAGGTGGTCTTGACTAAGGAAAGCGAGGAATCATGCCCACCGCAATAGACCTTCACCGCAGAAGAAAGTCCAGTCTGTTGTGCAATCTCTGGCTGTATTGTACCAATGACTTCAGCAGAAGACCGCAGTGGTGGAAATTGGGCACGATCATGGATGCCAAATGTAGTCAAGGGGATGAAATCGTTCCCCCCTATATCCCATAAATCCCCGTGGCAGCTTGCGTAGGCTATTTCACTGGCGGCAGTGCCGCACAGCATAAAAGACCAGAATTGTGGCCAAAACAGCATTTGATCCACCAAGGCAAACTCATGGGGGAATTTCTGGTTTAACCAATAAAGTTGCGCCCCAAGATTGAGGCCAGCCCCCATTCTTGGCGTGCCTGTTTGGCTGAAATCAGGCCGTATTCGGTCATATTCCTGTGCAAGGCTGTCTGGTGCATCACATTCGTAATCCAAGACGGGCAGGATCAATTCGTTGCCCTTCATCAAGGCGACTGCTGCACCATGGGCCGAGACAAAAATGGCATCTACCGAATGATTGCTCCCAATCTTCCGAAGTGCATCAAGGGCAAAATTTTTAATGGTCTCTACGTCAATATGCGGGTAGGGGGGCGTGGTTTTTATCTGGTTTTTATGTTCGAAAACGGTCAATTCGGCGTTTCGCGCCAGATCATAAAGAATCACCTTTGTATGGGTTTTGCCAATGTCGAAAATAATCATGTTTTGAGACATTTTTACCTACTCATTAAGAATTTCATTCAGGCTTTGACGGTATTTCTCAGCATCCCAACTTACACAGCTTAGCAAGCTGCTCAACTATTATAGCCTATGTCATATAAAATGATCATATGACATAGGCTATAACAATATCCAGAACCGAGTGTTAGTTTTTCGCCGTGGCAGGGGTCTCAGCAGGATGCACTATGTGCCTTGCGGTGCGAATACGCCCTAGCTGCAATTCTGTTCTTGCAATTCTCTTCAAGGCACATTATTAGGTAGCCGCATATCAGATAGTCTTATTGATAACGCGATAAGGCTTGTTCCAAACGTTTTTGCTTTTGATGATCGATAGTTATGGCTGGACCACTCGCCCAATTCGAAATTACGCCTCTGATTGAGATAAAACTGCCAGAAATTCTAGGCGGTTATGATATCTCGTTCACCAATTCGGCTCTGTGGATGTTGCTCAGTATCGCCGCCGTTTCGGTCTTCCTGTTGGCTGGTTCCCGCCGTCGTGATAGCGATGTTCCAGGACGGTGGCAAGGTTCGGTGGAATCCTGTTATGAATTTATTGCTGGACTGGTCAACGACAATATCGGTGACGATGGACGGAAATTCTTGCCGATTGTCTTTACGCTGTTCCTGTTTATTCTGTTTGGTAATCTGTTGGGCATGATCCCCTATAGCTTTACCTTTACCAGCCATATCATCGTGACCTTCGCTATGGCCTTGATGGTGTTCTTGGGCGTAACGATATTGGGCATTTTCACCCACGGTCTGCACTTCTTTAGCTTCTTTGTTCCGCAAGGCGCACCGAAAGTTTTGATTCCTTTTATGGTTGTGATTGAGGTCATTTCTTACCTGTCGCGCCCTATGTCACTGGCTATCAGGCTTTTTGCCAATATGATGGCGGGACATACCATGATGAAGGTCTTCGCGGGCTTTATCATCAGTCTTGGGGCTGCAACTTATGGGATCGGCGGTCTTGCGCCGCTTGCGATGACCGTGATATTAACAGGCTTCGAGATACTGGTGGCCTTCTTGCAAGCCTATGTCTTTGCAGTCTTGACGTGCCTGTATATCAATGATGCCCTGCATCTGCATTAAACCTTTGTATTTTACACTATTTAACTTCAGGAGAATATTAT
>JAHDDM010000027.1 GCA_020629355.1 Rhodospirillaceae bacterium | reverse complement strand
TGTACTGCCCCCATTTTAGCAAGCATTTTTTAATGGAGTATTCTGTCTGATTTTGATTTGTTGTTTTGCCTCAAATTATATGAGATAGGCTATATTTTGCCTAAAACTACTGCATCTGCGATGGTTTCATCATCTGTTCAACATCAATGCCAACATTCAGCCGCTCCAGCAGGTTTGCCAGCTCTGCACGTGCGGCACTATGTGACGAGGATAAGTTAAAGTCTTCGCTTTCGCGAATATCTAATAAAGTCAGGCCATTCAAGAATAACTCGCGGTAGACCACCCGCTCAGACAGGCCGTTAAAGACCGTAAAGCCAACATCACGACCGATTTTTTGCAACACTTCCCCCACGGCCTCCTGGTTGCGCGAACGCATCTGTCCCAACCGGTTCCGCATCACCAGCCAGTCAAAACGGTCATTGCTGAGATAACGGCGTTTCTTGGCTTCTTTCTGCTCCAGCACCATAGCAGTATAATGGCTGGTTTCTTTAATTTCGAGACTTTCCGAATCGACATGGGCCAGCACATCAAGGTCAATAAAGCTGTCGTTGACTGGAGTCACCAGAATATCAGCATAGGAATGCCCCAGGCGTGAAAGGTAATTATCTGTTCCCGGAGTATCAATGACAATGAAATCGTGGTTTTTCGCGAGTTTCTGAATATGGTGCTCGAAATTGGTGCGGATATGGGCGCGCATCTGCTGATTATCACTCGTCATTGTATCGAACAGCACGGGCATATGGGTGGATAGTACCAGACGCGCCTGATATTTTTCGAAGAACGTTTTCCGATTCTCAATGTAGCGCGTCAATGAACCTTGCCTTGCATCAAGATCAAAGCTGGCAACTTTTTTACCCGCATTCAATAGTCCCGTAATAATGTGCATACAGGTGGTGGATTTGCCGCTACCACCTTTTTCATTGCCCACGACAATAATAATCGCCTTTGGTGCACCAGAGACTTCCTCGTGCTTTAGAGACGGAAATAGATCATTAATATCTGGTGGGGTATCATCAACAGGAGCATCATTAACATGATGGACATAGGCGCGACGATCCAGATTAGACGAGCCTTTGTTGCGCCGAAAGCGCGAGAAGAAATCAAGCAGTGCCATAATGAGCCAATCAATGTTCAATAATCAGGGCTACTGTAAACTTCTCAAGACAGGAGTTCCAGCAAAAATATTGGACTATAGCCTATCCAATATAAAATCATTGAGCTATGTCTTTGAGAAAGCACCATTAACGCGCGCAATCACCAGTGCGCTTACTTCTGCACCGGCCTTGATCAAGACCTTGCTAGCGGAATGCAAGCTTGCGCCAGTGGTGGCAACATCATCGACAAGCCAGACATGAAGACCTGCAAGGCTATCTGCTTTGGGGTTCAGATGAAAAACGCCAGCAACGTTCTGCTGTCTTTCGGCAGGATTCAGGCCGCGCTGTAGCTTTTGGTATCCACGGCGTTGCAGTATCAAAGGCGCGTAAAGTTCTGGTGTGCCACGCAATTCGGCTAATCGTTCAGCCAATAGAGCAGCCTGATTGAATTGTCTGTTGAGCATCCGCCAGCGGTGAATCGGCATCGGGATGATCAAGTCTGGTTCTGGCAGTCTTTTACTGGCGAACAGTAGCCATTTTGCCAGCAAAGGTAAAAAGGTAAAGCGTTGGTTGTGTTTGAATTGCGTGATCAATCTGGCACTTTTGTCCGTATAACGCACGGCAGCAGAAAATCTTGTCCAAGGCGGTTGTTGGTGCTGGCATTGCAGGCATTGATTGCCCAGATCAAATTCAAAAGGCAGGCCGCAACTCTGGCAGAATGGTGGGGTGGCAAAGTCAATTTCTAACCAACATGAGCCGCATAATGCCGCTGAATTCATCAAGGGTTCACGACACAAAGTACAGCAGGGCGGCAAGAGTGCCGATAGCCAATCAATGTTATGCAACGCCTTGAATCCGCGCTGTAATAGAGCGGGATTATAAAACATCCCGCAACATCGCAATGAGGTGTTGATTTGCTGGTGGCATGGGGTAGTCGCGTAATTTCATCGGCGAGACCCAACAGAAGTCTGCAACATCCAAGGCTTTCGGCATGCCCTGCCAGATACGAATCACGTACAATAGAATCACAAATTCCTGCTGCTCGCTGGTTTCGGTGACAAAAGACAACGGCGCAAGACAAGCTGCCTGAACGTCTATTCCAACCTCTTCTGCCAATTCGCGTATAATCGCCGCAGTACAGCTTTCGCCAGCTTCCACCTTGCCGCCAGGGAACTCCCATAGGCCGCCGTAGCGGACATGATCCTTGCGCTTGCTGAGCAGGACTCTGCCAGCCTCGTCAATAATTGCAGCAGTGACGATGGTTTGGATCATGGAAAGGTTCTTAGTGTATCAAAAGTATCAGTATAGTTTTTAACTCCGATAATCCGCATTGATACGAATATAGTCGTAGGAAAGGTCATTGCCGTAAACGCACGCAGACTCTGTGCCAGCACCTAAGGTGACGTGGATATGGACTAATGATTCCTGAACATATTCATCAACGAGAGCAATGTCAAAATCGCAAACGCTGCCGTTTTCTGCCAGAAGGTGATCACCAAAGCGTACCGAGACCTGAGCGGGGTCAAGGCAGACGCCAGATTTGCCCACCGCCATGATCACACGCCCCCAATTCGCATCCGCGCCACTGAGTGCCGTTTTGACCAGAGGTGAATTGGCGATACTTAAGGCAGCTTGTTTGGCCTGCCCTGCTGTTTCTGCACCAGAGACCTCGATGTGCATAATGCGTGTGACGCCTTCGCCGTCACTAACAACCTGCCAGGCCAAATCCGCACAGGCACGTTCGAGTGCGCCGCGAAAGTCTGCATAGAGCGCATCATCGGCACTTTCGGCTATGGTGCAGTTTTGTGTGCCTGTTGCGATACACATCACACTGTCGCTGGTTGAGGTATCACTATCGACAGAAATGCTATTGAAGCTGTTCGTCATGGCGTGCGCGAGCATCTCTTGCAACAGAGGTTGCGGAATGGCTGCATCGGTGAACAGAAACGCCAGCATGGTGGCCATATCGGGGGCAACCATGCCAGAGCCTTTTGCGATACCGACAATCGAGACTTCGGTATCGCCAATATAGGCCGTGTATGTTGTGCCCTTGGGAAAGGTATCGGTGGTCATTATGGCTTTTGCGGCTCGTTGCCATAAAGCGGTATCAGGGGCGGCATAGACACATTGTCCGAGACCATCGAGCAAGGGTTTTGCAGCGAAGGCTTCACCGATGACACCTGTCATGGCAAAATATACCGAATCTGGTGTGATGCCTTCGCGGGTGGCAATATCCGAAGCAGTTTCTTCCAGCACTTGCCAACCCCGTGTGCCAGTGAAAACATTGGCATTCCCTGCTGCAATCAACAGATGCCGTGGTGATGTTGGCAGGCGCTTGCGTGACCATTTTACGGGTTCACCCACCAGACTATTGCTGGTGAACACCGCCGCTATGGTTGGGTTTTCACTATTGACGCGAATCGAGACAAAATCATCCCGGCCTTGATAGCGTAAACCGCAAGCCGTGACGGCAACCTCGATACCTGCAATGGGGCACAGGTCAGGAAAGGCCTCTGGTGCAAAGGGCGATACGGCCGCAGTCATTATTGGTCAGAAGAGGCCAACGGATTGCCATTCAGGTCATAACGCTGAATAGTTGCAGCTGCCTTTATCTCGTTGACAAAATCATGCGCGGCCTTGACTTTCAGTTCTTGCAAAATTTCTTGCCGTAGACTGGCAAAGCTAGGCTTTGCGGCCTCGCGGCTGTCTTCGAGCAGGATAACGTGATAGCCAAATTGCGTCTTCACGGGTTCTTTGGTGTAGGCACCAACCTCAAGGGCGAAAGCGGCCTGCTCAAACTCTGGCACCATCTGGCCTTTGCTGAAATAGCCTAAATCGCCGCCTTGTGACGATGACGGCCCTGTGGAGTGTTCACGGGCAAGCTTCGCAAAATCACCACCATCATCCAGCAAGGCAATGACTTTATGAGCCGCTTCTTCGGTTGCCAGCAGGATATGACGGGCGTGGATTTCTTGAATCGATTCGCTGCTGCCCATTCTCGCCTCGTATTCTGCAACCACGGCTTCATCGGTGATCATTTTCGCCAGCTGATCCTCGAAATAATATCGATTCATAAAGCTAAATGTCGCGCGCTGCACCTGTTCCTGTACTCTGGGATCATCAGCATAGCCGGCCTTTGTGGCATTATCAAACGCCAGTTCCTCAAGCAGGAACTGCTCAAGCAGTTGCGGATATTGCGTTTCCAGTGAATATTGCGGCTGCTCAAGTAGTGGTGCCAGCCGTAATCTCAGCATGCTTTCGGTGTAATCCACGCCGTTCATGGTGGCGACAATACGGTCTTCGGCAACGGCTGAGAAACTTATGGCACTAAAAACAAGCCCAAAAGCAAGGCGTTGTACAGAGGGGGTGGAAAAAATCATGGAGATAAACCTTATATTATGTGTCTTTGAACCTATATTTAGGGTCTGTGGATAAGACTTGCAAGGACTGCATTGTTTGAAAGCTATATTGACCGCAAACCTGTGAAAGAGTATCCACACAACATAGATTATTTTAGCAGAAGAGTTTTGTAATGGTCTTTCAAGGTCTTTTTCGCCGAGTATTCGGTTCTACCAGTGATCGTCTGGTGGCTTCATTGCGTCCAAGCGTGGCAAAAATTAACGCTCTTGAGGCAGGGCTTCAAGACTGTGATGATGCAGAAATTCTTGCGAAAAGCACCGCATTGCGCGAACGTGCGCGGGAGGGCGAGGCATTAGATACCTTACTGCCAGAAGCCTTTGCTCTGGTGCGGGAGTCTGGCAAGCGCACCATTGGCCTTAGGCATTTTGATGTTCAGATGTTGGGTGGGATCATTCTCCATCAAGGCAACATTGCCGAGATGAAAACTGGCGAGGGCAAAACCCTTGTCGCGACTTTGGCCGTGTATCTGAACGCTCTTGCGGGTCAAGGCGTGCATGTTGTGACGGTGAATGATTACCTTGCTTCGCGTGATGCGGCCTGGATGGGGCAGGTCTATGAATTTTTGGGTCTGAGTGTGGGTGTCATTCAAGGCGGCATGGATGATGAGGCACGGCGCGCGGCCTATGGCTGTGATGTGACCTTTGCCACGAATAACGAACTGGCCTTTGATTATCTTCGCGACAATCTGAAATTCAGTAAAGACCAGCTTGTGCAACGCGGTTTTCATTATGCCATCGTTGATGAGGTTGATTCGATTCTGATCGATGAGGCCCGAACGCCCTTGATTATCTCTGGGCCAGCAGACAGTAATCCTGAGCTATTTTATCTTGCGGAAAAGCTTTCGCACGAATTGAGTGAAGAGCATTTTGAAAAAGACGAGAAGCAACGCTCGCTTACCTTGACCGAGGCGGGTAATATCCGCACCGAAGAGTTGTTGAAAGCTGCTGGAATCATTACCGAGGGCAGCCTGTATGATTTACAGAATGTCATGCTGGTGCATCATATCAATCAGGCCTTGCGCGCGCAGTACCTGTTCACCAAAGATGTCGAATATATTGTCCGTGATGGACAGCTTTTGCTGATTGATGAATTTACGGGTCATATTATGGAAGGCCGCCGCTATTCTGATGGTCTGCATCAAGCCTTGGAGGCCAAGGAAGGCTTGCAAGTCCAGAAAGAGAACCAGACCTTAGCTTCTGTGACGTTCCAAAATTATTTCCGTCTGTACGAGAAGCTTTCGGGCATGACGGGCACGGCCTTGACCGAAGCAACCGAGTTCGAGCAGATTTATTACCTTTCGGTCTATGAATTGCCGACCAATAAAGACATGGTGCGGCAGGATCATCAAGACGAGATTTATGGCTCTAGTGCGGAACGAGATGCGGCGGTTATCGAGCAGATAAAGCTCTGCCATGCGAAAAAGCAACCGATTCTGGTGGGTACGGTCTCGATTGAAAAATCCGAGAGTTTTTCAAAATTGCTCAAAAAAGAAGGCTTTGCGCATAATGTCTTGAACGCACGTCACCATGAAAGCGAAGCAAAAATCATTGCCGATGCGGGATTGCCTGGCGCGATTACCGTAGCGACCAATATGGCAGGGCGCGGCACGGATATTCAGCTTGGCGGCAATCTTGAATCGCGTTTGCAGGCCTTACGCGATGATCCAGATTTTGACACAAAAGCCGAGGCCGTCAAGGCTGAAATTGCACGTGAGCGCGCGATAGTGCTGGAAGCAGGCGGATTGTATGTAATCGGCACGGAACGGCACGAATCTCGGCGGATTGATAATCAGCTCCGAGGCCGCTCTGGTCGGCAAGGTGATGTTGGAGAATCGAAATTCTTTGTCAGTCTTAGTGATGACTTGATGCGGATTTTCGGCTCAGAGCGTCTTGAGGGGATGTTGAAGAAGCTTGGCCTTGAGAAAGGCGAGGCCATTGTCCATCCGTGGGTCAGCAAGGCGATTGAACGTGCGCAACGCAAAGTCGAGGAACGCAATTTCGAGATTCGGAAACAGATTTTGAAATTTGATGATGTGATGAACGAACAGCGTACGGTGGTGTTTGATTATCGCCGTGAATTGATGGATGCCGTAGATATTAGTGCCGAGGTTGAAGAATTTCGCCAGCAGCAGATTGATGCGATTATCGATACCGCAATGCCGCCACAATCCCTGCCAGATGAATGGGATATGGAGCAGCTGCACCAACGGGCTTTGCAGGTTTTAGGTGTCGAAATTGATGCTGAGGCTTGGAAACACGAAGAAGGTTTAGGCTCTGAAGAAGCCCGCACTCGCTTACAGGAAATGTCCGATATTCACATGGCGAAGAAAACTGCACGGATGTCGCCAGAGATTATGCGGGCGGCGGAACGCTCGCTGTTGCTGCAATTCCTTGATACGGGCTGGAAAGACCACCTGTTGCAACTGGAACGCTTGCGGCAGGGGATCGGACTTCGCGCCGTGGCACAGCGTGACCCGTTGAACGAATACAAACAAGAGGCCTTTACGCTGTTCCAAGCCATGCTGGATCGTCTGCATGAAAATGTTGTGCAGTTCCTGTCATGGGTGGAATTGAACCCTGAAACCCCGTCTCAACGTAATGTGCCACAAGGAAAAACCAGAGTAAGCGTGGGGTCTATCGATGTGTTCGGTGATAAAAAACCTGCCGAAAAACCGAAAAAACCCGCGAGTAAAAAATCCAAACGCAAGAAATGAAATTCTCTCAGGATGCATTGTTGATTTTTGTTGCTTTGGCGCTTTCTGGTTGTTTACCGCCGATGCCGTTATTGATGGTTCCAGCGCAATATCTCGGATTGGTCATCAGAGACCAATGCTACATTAGGGTCGTTGACTTTTGAAATGAGAACGGGCAAGGTATGGTAAAGGAATTCGCTCATGCTATTTAACACACATGATAGGGCATCAAGCAAGTTTGATTGAAGAACATTTAAGCGCAGAAGTGATCTTTTATGATGGCGCAATTCATCCAGCGTACCAAAGACAGTTTCGTGATTTTATAGAAGGTGTTGTGTTTCAGGCAGAGAAGCCATATAAAACGATCTTTGTAGCTATTCGAACAGGTGGTGGGTCTGTTGAAACAGCTGAAGGAATGGTTCAAATTTTGCGTAAGCACTATGAGCAGGTGTTCTTTGCAGTGCCAGACTATGCTATGTCCGCAGGGACTATTTTGTGTATGTCGGGTGACAAAATCTATATGGACTATAGTTCGGCATTAGGACCGATTGACCCGCAGGTATTCGATCCTAATTCACAATCTTTTGTTCCCGCTATGGGGTATCTGGACAAGGTGGCAGAAATAGCTGATAAAGACTCGCTCACCTCTGCAGATGTTATCCTTTTGAAAGATATAGACTTGGCGAGGCTTGCGCTGTTTGAACAAGCACGTGATTTGTCTATTGACTTGCTCAAGAATTGGCTGGTACAGTATAAATTCAAAGACTGGAGGACGCATGGTTCAAGCGGGAAGCCTGTAACCAATAAACAAAAGATCGCTAGAGCTAGACAGATAGCAAAATCTTTAGCGGATCATAAGCGCTGGCTTTCTCATGGGCGACAGCTTGATATCTCAAAATTGACAGACTTAAAGATAAAGATTGATGATTATACTGAAAGTGAGGAACTTTTTCCCGCAATTCGTTGCTTTAATGACACAATTACCGCCTATATTGATCGCACAAACACTTTGCCGTTTTTCTATAACCGCAGGATGCCGATATGAAAAAACCTATCTCTAACACTTTGACTAATAAAGTCGAGGCGATGCAAAAAAACCTATCCAATGAAGAGCGGGATTTAGCCTTGTCCGAGGCGGCACGCTTGGCAGAAGTGTTCAAGCATATTAAGCCCAAACCTTACAGAGTTACCTGTGAACCGCTACGCACCCCCCGTCCAGCTAACCCGATGCCTTCACGTTGGGCGGTGCATTCTGTGCTATAGATGGGCTGGACTTGATTTCTCCCCTATTTTTGATCATGCAGTGAGTATCTCAAATACTTAAACGCATTCAGAATTTTTGGTTCGCATTGACAAAGCAGCTTGATAGCTAAGACGGTAGGCTATATGATAAAAAATGCTGTATTTGTTGCGTATTTTCTGGCGGTTTTCCTACAGGCGGGATCTTACGGCCTCACCTTTCTTCTGCCTGCACTTTTTGCAGAATTTGGCGCAAATACAAAAGATGTTGGCACGGTCTTAATGGCCACCACCATCAGCACCCTGATTGCTGTAACCGCGCTTGGGCATATTACGGCTAGGTTAGGGCGCATGAACACTATTGTTCTGGCTTCTGGTTTGATCAGTCTCAGTTTGTATTTGTTTGCAGAAGCGGAATCCTATGGCTTTATGCTGTTTGTTGCTGCTATTCTGTTAGGCTTGGGATGGGGGCTGTTTTATGTCCTTACACCTGTGGTCTTGACGGAAATTACCGCCCAAGAGGAACGTGTACGCATGTTTACTCTGCTATCGGTGTTTATTATGGCGGGTTTTGGTCTATCGCCAGTATTGGGTTCTTTACTGGTGAATGCAGGCTTTGGAATGCAGACCACCTTCAGCATCACGGCGGCTTTGTGTTTTTTAAGCGGATTTCTTTTCCTGATAGTACGCAAGCCGATTGCGCAATATAGCCATGATCCCAAAGCCAATGATCATAGCGAATTGAGCTGGAAAGCGATTGTTGTTGTCATGCGTTCTGCGGCATTGCGCCCGATTATCATGGTGGGTATTGGCGCGTCCGTGTTTGCGGGGGTGAGCAACTTCCAAACGGTCTATGCGGAACAGAATGGCCTCGACTATGCCAGTTATTTTTTCAGCTACACCGTTACTGTGATTGTTTGTCGCGTACTTTTTGCACAGTTTTTAGGTGGGAAATCGCCCTATGGGATTATTGCTCTGCTGCTTGGGGTTATGGTGATCAGCGTTCTGATCCTTCTGTTTCTAGCAGGTCAAAATATACTGTATATTTTAGGCGCAATCTTGTTTGGTATTGGCTATGGTGTTTCTTATCCTATTGTGAAAGCAATGGCTGCCAATGATGCGCATCCCGAATATCTGAGCCAGACATTACAGATTTTTGGCCTGTCGTATTTTATTGGCGTATTCGGATTCCCGTTTATAGCAGGCTGGATTATTACCAGTAGCGGAATATCTCTGGTGCTGATGCTTGCGGTAGTGTTATCCTGCATCGAATGCCTCA
>JAHDDM010000026.1 GCA_020629355.1 Rhodospirillaceae bacterium | reverse complement strand
GATCGGTGAGCGTGGCGGGGTGGCGGGTGATTTTACACTCACCAAGCTTGACGAGGATCATTTCTTTATGATTGGCTCTGGCATGGCAGAACGCTACCATAAGCGATTCTTCAACGCTGTGGCCAAACCAGACTCGGTGGAATTTACCTCGCGCACCCATGACTATTGCGGCTTTAACGTTGCAGGACCAAACGCGCGTGAATTACTTAGCCGCTTGACACAAGCAGACCTCAGCACCGCAAGCTTTCCTTTCATGCGCTCAAGGCAACTCACCATTGCAGGACTGGAAGCCATTGCCCTTCGGGTTTCCTTTACTGGAGACCTCGGTTGGGAGATATATGTCGCCAGCGAAGACCAGGAAAAACTGTACGAAGCCCTCTTGAATGCAGGAAAAGACCTTGATGCTCGCCCTGTGGGTTCACGCGCGCTCTTGTCTTTGCGGCTTGAAAAAGGCTATGGTTCGTGGTCTCGCGAATACAGTCCAGAATACTGGCCGCACGAGGTCGGGCTTGACCGCCTGATCAAGGCAGACAAAGGCGATTTCCTCGGCAAAGAAGCCTATCTTGGCCTTGCAGACACCTCGCCACGCGAGCTTCTGGTGACCATCGAGGTCACCGCCAATAATAATGCTGATGCCAGTGGTAGCGAACCGATTTTCCTCACCGATGGCACGCCGATTGGTCGAGTGACTTCAGGCGGCTACGGCTATACTGTCGAAAAGTCTCTTGCTCTGGCCATGATCAAAACCGAATATGCCCAAGCAGGACAAGAGGTTCTTGTCGCTGTACTTGGTCAACCCCATCAAGGTGTCATCCTTGCAGAGCCTCCCTTTGACCCCAAAGGCGAAAGGTTACGGGCTTGATGTTCGTTGTATAGCTAATTCTGTATAATTTGATTATTTTACAGGTGTCCAGGTCACATCGGCAGTGGCAAATCAAGCAGGCTGGTTAAAAAGGTTGTAGCCAGCAGCACACCTAAAACAATCAGTATTTCCAACAGCACAGAATAGCGGAAATGTCTGAGTGCAGAACAGTCGCCTGTGACAATCTTGGGGACAAGATGCCATTTATTCACAGCAGCCAAAACGAGCAATAACATGACAAGAAAAACTTTCAAAACAAGAACTTGACCATAGGCTGTGGTCACGATGTTATACCACGAGCCTAACAGAAAATATCCGAGTCCCGTACCCGCAATGATCACAATCGGAACAAAGAGTACTGCAAATTGCCCAAAGTGACGGCCAATTTTGGCAACCGTAGCGATATATTCTGTATCAACACTCAAACGGTACAGTGGCAACAGAATCCCCAACCACAGCGAAAGACACAGAAGATGCGCCAACAACAATATCGGGACATATATCCCTGTGAAATTGGTGACGTGTCCAATCTGTGTAAAGGAAGCAAGCGTGATCAGACCGCCTAAAATTCCCAGGCCAGTGGCGTATGGTTTCAAAAATTGCCCCGCAACAAGACAGGCCAGGCCGATAACACGCAAAACCAGTACAGTCCCCACTGGCGTTGTCCACAGAATCTTTAGTACTCTAGGATCAAATATCGCGGCAATATTGCCCGTCAGGCTCGCTGCCCGTATTCCATAACTGAGTATAGCCGCACACAAACCAAGGGCAATCATCCCCAAGGCAAAGTTACGCATCGGCAGAGCTTTTGCCGCGCTTTCTGTTTCAAAGGCGTATTGATAAAAAACAGTCCCTACCGCAAACAGAACCCCAACATAGAGTCCGAACTTTGACAGAACAGACCCGAAGATCCAAATATCCATCAAGGCTACTCTACAGCAAAGCGGAGATCACCCTGCATGACATGACCATCCTGACTGATCCCACGCCACTGCACTTGATACGCACCATTTCCCATAGAGACAATAGGCAGCTTGAAACGATTATTATAGTCTTCATAACCGTCCAAGTAATCCAATCCAACCGCGTTGCTGCTTTCGTGCGACAGAACAATCCGCGTGATCCTGATAGTTTTATCGAAATGAAATGCGATATCCTGAGGAGACTGTTTCAGAATCGCACCATCAGCAGGCATGGTCTTGTTGATTTTAGAGTGCGCCCAAGCCCCCTCGGTACAGATTATTAAGCCGATCAAAGCAAATATGTATCGCATGGTCTTCTCCGAATTGTCTTCGTTTCACTGTTTAAGATGGCTGACTATAGAACAGAAATATTCTTTATGGAACTCTAATCAATACCATTTTTGCGCTGAATTGTACGAATATAGGCAATAATAGGTACTGTATCAGCTTGAGACAGCCCTGCTACAGGAGGCATATTGCCAAAAGGCCAATGATGCGCGCGCACACCTAAAGTCATTGCACGCTGAAAAGATAGGTCACTGTGATGACTGGGTTCGTAGATTCTGTGAATAAGCGGTGGTGCCACACCGTCCTGACCCGCGCCATTGATTCCGTGGCAAGAAGCACAGTTTTGATGAAAAAGCCCTTCACCACGTTTGGCCAATGCAGACAATTCCTCTGGTAATTTTACCTGTACCATAGCCGCCCCGAATCCTGCCTCATTTGCTGGCGTTGATGCCTGATACCACCAAAAGACAGTACCAGAGATTAACAGCAGGATACCGATAACAGCCGCAATATAGGCCTTTTGGGGCAGAGCCATAAAATCACCTAACCTCTGAATATCCGCCGCAAGGTATTGTCCTTGTCGATAAAGTGATGCTTCAACGCGCCTGCAATATGCAAAATCAAAAACAGAATAATAATCTTTGCCAGCATTTCATGCGCATCATGCGCGGCCTCAGCCAACATTTTGTTTTTACCTGCTGGGTCTCGAGCAATGAGCTCAACTCCGAACCAATATAGGCCGCGCCCTCCTGCAACACTGCCGATCATACCAGAAACAGGCATGAACAATGTGCCTGCAATCAAGACATAGTGGCTAATGCGCGATAATATCCGCTCCCACGGAGCATGAGAAGAATCGGGCGTAGGCCAGCCCTCTTTCAAGCGCCAGAGTATCCGAACAACCACAAACAGGGTAATGGTGATACCAAAAGACTTGTGGATGGGATAAACATCACGCGCTTCAAATTCGTGCATATAGATACCTGAACCAAGCAGCATCAGTATCATTATCGCAACAACCCAATGTAAGACCACGCTCGTCCGCGAGAGTTTTTGTGTCTGCATTTTTTGCTCCTATCATCTCACTCGCATCAAGAATATCCCTATGGTAAAATTTTACCTCGCATAAAGCAATCCATTTAGGTAGTGTCGCAAATTATTCTTTAATACAATTCATTGACTGCTTGATGAAAATGTTTTATCTTTTGGTAAAATATTTTCATCGACTATATTCCAGACCATATTCTAAAGGAGACAACAATGACATTACCTCATCTATCACGGCGTGACCTTATGGTTGGTAGCGCAGCCACCCTTGCAGCCACCAGCCTTATCCCGAATTTTGCTTTAGCGAGCAGTCCGATTAAAACCGCAGGGATTTTCACTCTGCCAGTGGAACAGCAATGGATCAGCCGAATTCATAATGCTGCTGTTGCAGCAAATGCCGCAGGACAGATTGAATACAGGCATGCCGAAAGCATCTCGAACACGGATTATCCGCGCGTGATGCGGGAATATGCCGAAAGCGGTGTTCAGTTAATCGTTGGCGAGATTTTTGGTGCAGAACAAGAAGCTCGTGAGGTCATTGCAGACTATCCAGACGTTGCTTTCCTGATGGGCTCTTCGTTTATGCCTGATGCAGCTTTGCCGAATCTTTCCGTTTTTGACAATTACATTCAAGATGCAAGCTATCTTTCGGGCATTATTGCTGGTGCCATGTCGCATGGCAATATTGGCATGGTCGGTGGATTCCCAATTCCAGAGGTCAACCGCTTAATGCATGCATTCATGGCGGGTGCACGTGAAATGAAGCCAGAGACAAAATTCCAGGTAAGCTTCATTGGTTCCTGGTATGATCCACCGAAAGCCAAAGAGACCGCCTTTGCCATGATCGAAAATGGCGCAGATATGCTCTATGCGGAACGTTTTGGTGTCTCAGATGCCGCACAGGAAAAAGGCCTGCTGGCGATTGGCAATGTCATTGACACCCAAGCGGATTATCCAAACACTGTAGTGGCTTCGGCTCTGTGGCACTTTGAACCAACCCTACAGGCCGCGATTGCCAAGGTTGCAGCGGGTAACTTCACTGCCGAAAATTACGGGGTTTATTCCTTTATGAAGCATGGCGGTTGCTCGCTTGCGCCATTAGGCACATTTGAGGGTAAAGTGCCTCAAGCGGCTCTTGATCTGGTGGCCAAACGTCAGGCCGCGATTAAAAATGGCAGCTTCACTGTCGAAATTAACGACAACGAGCCAAAATCGGCGTGACCTTAGAAGTTGTTTTACGTTTAGCTGGTATCACCAAGACCTTCGGTGATCTTGTCGCCAACAGTGGTATTGACTTGACCTTGCATAAGGGTGAAGTCATTGCCCTGTTGGGGGAAAATGGTGCTGGAAAAACGACTTTGATGAACATTCTGTTCGGGCATTATGTTGCAGATGCGGGAACCGTCGAGGCTTTTGGTGCACCTTTGCCACAAGGAAACCCACGGGCGGCTCTTGAGGCGGGCATTGGCATGGTGCATCAACATTTTACCCTGGCAGAAAATTTGACTGTTGCGGAAAATATCAGCTTGGGGACAAGTTCGCTCTGGTCTGGCAGATTGCGACTAGGACAATCAAAAAAGCGTATTCGGCAGCTTGCAGAAGACTTTGGCCTATTGGTTGATGTCGATGCCAAGGTCGGAAATTTAACGGTGGGCGAAAAGCAACGGGTGGAGATTCTGAAAGCCCTGTACCGTGACGCACGGATTTTAATCCTGGATGAGCCTACTGCTGTTTTAACGCCACAAGAAACCGATGCCCTGTTCGAGACCTTACATAAGGCCGTGGCTATGGGGCTATCCATTGTATTCATCAGCCATAAATTGCACGAGGTCATGGCGATTGCGGATCGTTGTCTGGTCTTGCGTCATGGGGCATTGGTCGGTGAAGTCGAGACCAAAAATACTAGCCGCGAAGCCTTGGCGGAAATGATGGTCGGCAACAAGGTCGAGCCGCCAGAAGTTGCGCCGATACAGGTGGGTGCGACTCTATTGGAATTACGGCATGTGTCGACTCCAGATATGGGCACTGCACCTGGCCTGCAAGATGTAAGCCTGTCTTTGAAAGCAGGGCAAATTACAGGACTTGCAGGCGTTTCTGGCAACGGTCAAGCCGCCCTGTCGGATTTGATTTGCGGATTAGGCTTGCCAGAACAGGGGCAGCTGGTGTTAGACGAAACAGTACAAAATCGCTGGAATCCTCGGGATGCCGTTCAAAGCGGCATTGCGCGTATTCCTGAAGACCGCCACCACACAGGCACTATTGCTGATTTCGACTTGAGCGAAAATGCGATTCTTGAGACCTATCAGAAACCACCCATGAGCAAGCGCGGCTGGATGAACTGGTCGCAAGCCAAGGCGTTCACGGAGTCGATTATCGCAACCTATGATGTCCGCTGCCCCGGTGCGTCCACCAAAATCCGCCTGCTTTCTGGTGGTAATATGCAAAAGCTCATCCTTGGGCGGGTGCTTGAGGGCAATCCGAAGATTATTCTGGCGAACCAGCCTGTACGCGGCTTGGATATTGGCGCGATTACCTATGTCCATAATCAATTATTGGCTGCACGAGCTTCAGGGGCGGCAATTTTGCTGATCTCTGAAGACCTTGACGAGATTCTCAGGCTATCTGATGTCATTCATGTCATTTCCGAAGGCAAGTTATCACCAGAATTTCCACGTGGCACAAAAACACCCGCCGAACTTGGCCTGTGGATGGCAGGACAAGGATTTGAGGGGGAGGACAACTGTGCGGCTTGAACCGATTGACAATCCCTCGCTGGCACGAAAAATTGCCCTGCCTGCTGCGGCATTAGCTGCAACCATTATCATTGGCTCTTTATTGGTGTTAGCGGCTGGTGCGAACCCTTTTGCGACTCTTGGCCTCATCATCAAGGGCGCGGCAGGCAGTAAGTTTGCCTTGCTTGAGACCTTGAATCGCGCAACGCCGCTCATCTTTACTGGCCTTGCGGTCGCGGTGGCCTTTCGAGCAAAATTATGGAATATCGGTGCAGAAGCACAACTGTACGGCGGGGCAATACTGACGGTAGTCATTGGCACATCCGCATTGGCAGCCTTGCCAAGCATTCCCCATCTGTTGCTGATGGCTGTGGCGGCGGCCTTGACAGGCGCAATGATTTTGCTTGGTCCGGTTATCCTGAAAACCCGCTTCGGGGTCGATGAAGTCGTCACTACCCTTCTGCTCAATTTCATTATGCTGCTGTTTGTCTCCTATCTGGTGGAAGGCCCGATGAAAGACCCCATGGGCATGGGCTGGCCGAAATCTGAACGGTTGGCAAACGAGGCCCGATTGCCACGTATCGTCACGGGACTACGACTACATTGGGGCTTTGCCTTGGGGCTGATTGCGGCAATGGTTGTCTGGATTATTCAGACCAGAACAACATTAGGTTACGAAATTCGCGCTGTGGGTCATAATCCTGCGGCGGCAAAATTTGCAGGGATTCCAGTGAATATGGTGCTGGTCAAAACCGCCTTGCTCTCTGGTGGTCTCGCGGCTCTGGCAGGCTATTCGGAAGTTGCAGGGCTGAAAGGCCACCTCAGCCTCGATCTCAGTCCAGGCTTTGGCTATACAGGCATTATTGTCGCCATGTTGGCATTATTGCATCCCTTGGGCGTGGTTATCTCAGCAATATTTGTTGCCGGAATCTTCGTTGGCGCGGACAGCATGAGCCGCGCGGCCGATGTCCCAACCTATATCGCCGATATGCTGCTGGCGATTGCTTTATTGTTTATGGTCTTGGCAATTCTTTTGACGCGAGTAAGGCTGGTACGCGGATGATGGAGATTTTCGACATTTTACTCTCGGCCAGTTTCTGGGCAGCGGCGGTGCGGATTGCCTCGCCCTTGATTTTTGCCACCATTGGCGAGATTATTTGCGAGCGCGCTGGTGTACTCAACCTTGGGATCGAAGGCATCATGGTGGTGGGTGCATTCGCTGGCTGGATGGCGGTCTATCAAGGTGCACCGCTCTGGTTCGGAGTCTCTGTCGCCATGTGCGCGGGGATGCTATTCGGACTCATACACGCTACCTTAACCGTACCGTTCGGACTCTCGCAACATGTGGTGGGCTTGGGGGTTACTCTACTGGCCACCTCAAGCAGCTATTTCACCTATCGCCTGATTTTGCCGAAAGTCCCCTCGCCTCCGAAAATCGAGCCATTTCAGCCCATTGAAATTCCCATACTGTCCGATATTCCCCTGATTGGCGAGGCTCTATTTCATCAAACCGCCATGACTTACGGGGCTTTTCTTCTGGCAATTATTGTCGCTATTGTCCTGTATCGTACTCCGCTTGGTCTTGCGGTGCGTAGTGTTGGCGAAAACCCTGCCGCCGCCGATGCACAAGGATTATCCGTCACGGGATTGCGTATGGGTGCGGTAATGGTAGGTTCTGGCTTCATGGCGGTGGGCGGGTCATTTTTGACCCTTTCAGCCTTTGACACCTTCTTATTTGAAATGGTCAACGGACGCGGCTGGATTTGCATTGCTCTGGTGGTCTTCGGGGCATGGCAGCCAGGCAAAGCTGTGCTAGGTGCGCTGTTATACGCTGCCTTCGACGCCTTTCAAATTCGCCTGCAACAGACCTCTATCGGCAGCGACATTCCCTATCAGGTCTTTTTGATGATGCCGTATGTTCTGTCGATTTTAGCCTTGATTATCATGTCGCGCCGTGCTGAAATTCCTGCGGCTCTGATGATCCCGTTTCGTAAGGGGGAACGCTAATGTTTGACCTCATTATCAAGGGCGGGACTCTGCCCAATGGCACAATCAACGATATTGGTATTGTTGGGGATCGTATTGCCGCGATAGAATCTCTGAATGGCGTTGCCGCCACAACAATAATTGATGCCACTGGTGATCTTGTCTCGCCGCCCTTTGTTGACCCGCATTTTCACATGGATGCGACCTTAAGCTATGGCATACCGCGCATTAACGGCTCTGGTACATTGCTGGAAGGGATTGCGCTTTGGGGCGAATTAAAACAAATCGTCACCATCGAAGACATGATTGAACGCGGTCTAAAATATTGTGACTGGGCAGCTTCAATGGGTCTGCTGGCAATTCGTAGCCATGTTGATGTCTGTGACGACAGATTACTGGGTGCACAGGCTATGCTAGAACTTCGTGAACAGGTCAAAGACTATATCGACTTGCAGCTGGTGGCGTTTCCTCAGGATGGTTTCTATCGTGATCCCAAAGCTAAGGCGAATACTCTGCGCGCACTGGATATGGGCATTGATATTGTCGGCGGCATTCCGCATTTCGAGCGCACCATGGTAGACGGCACGGCTTCAGTACGGGAGTTGTGCGAAATTGCGGCGAATCGCGGTCTGATGATTGATCTGCATTGTGATGAAACCGATGACCCGCACTCAAGGCATGTCGAGACCCTTGCAGCAGAAACCATTCGTTGCGGACTACAAGGCCGCGCGGCTGGTAGCCATTTGACCTCGATGCATTCCATGGATAACTATTATGTCTCGAAACTTCTGCCGCTCATGGCAGAAGCAGAACTGGCCGCAATCCCGAATCCGCTCATCAATATCACGCTGCAAGGCCGCCACGATACCTTCCCCAAACGCCGTGGCCTGACCAGAGTCAAGGAAATGCAAAGCCATGGCATTACAGTAGGCTGGGGACAGGACTGTACCCTTGATCCGTGGTATTCACTAGGCACAGCCGATATGCTGGATGTCGCCTTCATGGGGCTGCATGTCGCACAAATGACCCACCCTGAAGAGATGCAGCGCTGTTTCACGATGATCACCGAAGATAACGCCAAAATCCTGAACCTTTCGGACTATGGCCTCAAGGTCGGCGCAACAGCTTCAGTTGTCGTGCTGGATGCGGGCAACCCTATCGAGGCCATCAGACTAAGACCAGACCGCCTTTGCGTGGTCTCGAAAGGCAAGGTCATTGCACAGAAAGCGCGCAATAACAGTCAACTTAGTCTGAAGAACCGCCCCAAAGACACTCATCGCCGACATAATCCATCTTATGGAATTGCACATTAAAGACTCAACAAGCCCTTGACATTGCGACTTTTTTTGCTCTAATCTAAATCCATTATATAACGCTTGCTGTTAGGAGTACGCTGATGTCAAAATTCCCCACCTTATCCCGTGCTGATCTTGCCCGTGCATTGCAAGCCCGTGTTGGTCATGCACAACAGACCATGTCTAGCCTTGTGGATAATGTTCTCCAGGAAATTGCAGACGAACTGGTCTCTGGTGGCGAGGTCAAGATCAGCTCGTTTGCCAATTTCAAAGTCCGTCAAAAAGCTGCGCGAATCGGACGCAATCCGAAAACTGGCGAGGAGGTAATGATCCAGCCGCGCCGTTCAATTTCTTTTGCACCTTCGGCAAAGATGCGCAAAAATATTGCGGCCATGCCGATTCGTCCAGAAGATCAATAAATTTCCTGAGTTTTACTTGAGCCGACTGCCATGACCGAAGAGTCTTATTCCATCACCGAAGTGGCCAATATGCTGGAATTGCCACAGCATGTTTTACGGATGTGGGAAAGCCAGTTTCCAACCATCGAACCAGTACGTAGCCGAAATGGTCGCCGTGCCTACACCGTGGAAACCATCGATTCTATCCGTGCAGTACAGAAGCTGCTGCATGATGACGGTCTGGATATTAGCACTGCCCGAAAACGGCTTGCGGGTGCACCAGCCCCTATAGCGACACAAAGCGGCGCATCGGTTGCCTCTACAGTGAATGTTGAGGCTCTGCGCGGTGTTTTAGCGGCGATTGAAACCGCTAGTGCTGCACTGGCAAAACGTTAGAACTGGCTTCTAGCAAAATTTGGAGCACTACCGTCTACGCCTGATTGCCATGAATTCTTCCATTTGCCTAAGATTTCGATGCAAATAGGGCTAAAGCACGATATTGAGTACCGGAACATATTGTAGATATTTGAGGATGCGAAATGAGTGATTTAGCCCTAGATGCGCGAAAGATAGGTA
>JAHDDM010000025.1 GCA_020629355.1 Rhodospirillaceae bacterium | reverse complement strand
GTATAGTACTCTAATTCGCCCATAGCCTGATAGACATTGCTGTCGCGCGGGTTGCCCTCTATTTCGCAATAGAAGCTGGCACGGCTATGATCCGTAAAATGAACATAGCTTTCAAGCTTACGAATATTCACGCCTTGGGTAGCAAAGCCGCCAAGGCATTTATACAAAGCAGCAGGGATAGACCGCAGAGAGAAAAATAGGCTGGTGATGGTGTGGGCTGTTTCGCGCGGGGGATCAATACGCCGTGGCGACATAATAACAAAGCGGGTAACATTATCCAAATGGTCTTCGATACGACGGCGTAATATTTTCAAGCCATAGACTGAAGCTGAGACTTCTGAGGCCACCGCGCATAGATGTTTATCACCGCGTGTCGCCACCTCGTGGGCAGCAGCAGCCGTATCATGCCAACGTTCGCGCTTAATGCCCAAGGTATTCAACGTGTTGCGTGTTTGTCCCAATGCTTGCGGATGCGAAATAGCGGTGCGCAAATCTTCCAGTTCAGCCTCTTGTGTACCGAGTAGCATATGCTTAACAGGTAAAAAATATTCGCCGACAATATATAACGAGGAATCAGGTAATAATTGATGAATATCAGAAACACGACCGAACTGTGAGTTTTCAATCGGGATCATGGCGAGATCGGCGTGATTATCCTTGTCCTCAACAGCCGCAAGCGCGCGCTCGAAACTCTCACAGGCGCGTACCTTGGCATTCGGGAAACAATCCATCACCGCCTGATGCGAGTAAGCCCCAAGCATCCCCTGAAAAGCCACCTGCCGCGCCCCGCGCAATTCTGGCGAAATATGCAATTCTTCAAAACCATTGGCTGCTTGCGGGCTTTCAGGCCTCTGTGGCATGATCGGTAAAGGCGCGGCCTCTTTGACTTCGATCACCGTTTTTGGCACTTCAGCAACTTGTGCAAAACCAATATCCGAACCTATCTTGCTTTGTAACTCAGCTATGGGTATATCCAGAATATCGGCAATGATATTCAATTTACTGGCATCAGGGGTGCGATTGCCTTTTTCCCAGTGATGTACTGTGGGTTGGGAGACTTTGGCGGCCTTGGCAAAATCAATTTGAGACAATCCAGCCTTTTTTCGGCCTTGAGCAAGAAACTGAGCAAAATTCATGGAATAATTTCCTGTTTTGATGATATAACAATAAAATTATCACGTATGGTATAACAGTGCAATATATAATGGAGCAAAACCTATGAGTGAATATTCTGTCACCAAACAGCACCAGTGTTACGGCGGCAAGCAACTTTTTTGCCAGCACGAATCGCAAGAACTTGGCTGTACCATGAACTTTGCGGTCTATTTGCCGCCGAATGCAGAACTTGTCGATTGTCCCGTGCTGTGGTTTTTATCTGGCTTGACCTGTACCGAGGAAAACTTCATTATAAAATCTGGTGTTCAGCGTTATGCTGCCGAGCATAATATGGTGGTAATTTCACCAGATACCTCACCGCGTGGGACGAATACCCCTGGCGAGGATGAAGACTATGCTTTGGGTACTGGGGCGGGATTTTATGTTGATGCGACAGAAGAACCGTGGGCAAAACATTATCGTATGTACAGCTATATCACGCAAGAATTACAGCAGCTGATTGTCGAAAACTTCCCTGTCGATGCGCAAAAACAGGCCATCACTGGCTTTTCCATGGGTGGACATGGCGCATTGGTTTTGGGTTTGCGGAATCCTGAACTGTATCGTAGCGTTTCTGCTCTTGCGCCGATTTGTGCCCCAAGCCAGTGTCCTTGGGGGCAAAATGCGTATAATCACTATTTAGGCGCAGATCAGACATCATGGTCATCCTATGATACCATTGCGCTTTTGCAGCAAGGCGCGCGACAATCGACACTGCATGTCGATCAAGGCAGCGCAGATGAGTTTTTACAGGAACAGCTACAGCCTCATGTACTGGAGCAAGCCTGTTCAGAAGCAGGGCAAGAGCTGCATTTGCGGATTCTGGAAGGCTATGATCATAGTTTTTACTTTGTCGCCAGCGTCATTGGTGAACATGTTGCGTTACATGCCGAAAGACTTCAGGGTGTCCGATAATCGCATCACATGGCGCGATGAAATTCCGTATAATACCGATTATGAAGATGTGTATTATAGCACTGAAAATGGACTAGAAGAATCGCGCCATGTTTATCTCGATGGGATCAATCTGGCAGAATTAGCAGAACGTAAGGGCTCTCTGGTACGAATCGGTGAATTAGGCTTTGGTGCAGGACTAAATTTTCTGGCCACAGCGCAACAATGGCTGTCTTGTCCTGATGCGCCTGTCTTGCACTATATCAGTATTGAGAAATATCCACTTTCAGTTGCAGATATGCAGCGGGCGCATCAAAAATTTCCGCAAATTGCCGATTTATCGATAAGGTTAAGCAAGTGCTTATCGACTCGTTTATCAGGATTGCAGCGCGTCTGGTTTGCCAGAAATATTCTGTTGGATGTCTGGTTCGGTGATGTTGCCGAGGTCTTGCCTCAGCTCAATAATGCTATTGATGCTTGGTATTTGGATGGGTTTTCACCCAAAACAAACCCTGAGATGTTTAATGCTGAAATATGCCAACATCTCGCACGATTAAGCGTACCGAATGCCCGTGTTGCAACTTTTAGTGTTGCGGGCATGGTGCGGCGAAATTTAGCCGAAGTCGGATTCGAGGTCGCGAAAGTTCCAGGGTTTGGGCGTAAGGGACAGTGCTTACAGGCGCGATACAATCCGCAAAAAACCTATTTCAGCAAACAGGCAAAACAAAATATCGCCATTATTGGCGCGGGTATTGCGGGGGCAAGCTGTGCGGAACAGAGCCTAAGATTAGGCCATCGGGTGAGTGTATTTTCAGCTTCTGCAAACTATGCCTCCGAAGTGCCGATAGCTGCCGTTGCCCCAAGGTTGAGCGCGAATCCAACCCCACGAGGCCGCGACATTGCCCGTTGTTTTGCCTATGCCGTGCCGTATTATCAACAATATCCTGAAGCGATTATTTCTGTGGGCGCATTAAAAGTTCCCTCAGCGGCTTTTTCTCTGGAACGATTACGCTCTGCCTGTACAGGCTGGAACGGCTTAGGTGACCATGCTGCGAGGATGTGCTCCCCTGATCAAGCACGCACCCTTTCAGGGGTCATAATGGATACCGAAGTGCAATATTTGCCCTCTGCATTAAGTCTGGATACTGCAAAACTATTAGCGATATTATTACAGGGCGCCGAAAGAATAAACGCGAATATTACGTCTTTTTTGTATAATAATTCAGGCTGGCAGCTATCTGATGCTGAAGGCAAAGTATATTCTGGCTTTGATGCTGTCATTATCGCGGCTGGTGCAGGTATCCGTAGTCTGATGCCAGAACTTGCCGCAACGACACAGATTAAAACTGGCGAAATTCAATATTACCAATCGGCAACAGCACCAAAAATAGCCTTAGGCGGTTGGGGCAGCCATTTGCTACCAGGTAATTCTGGTTTCTGGTTAGGAAAGCCTAAAAACGCTGAAAATATTTTGGCGCATTGGAATATTCAGGGTGATGCACAACAAGACTGGCATGCAGAGAAACTCAGCATTCGAGGACACTGGCCTCTGTGCGGTGCTGTTGCAGGACAGGAAGGATTATATGTCCTTGCAGGTGCGGGCGGTCATGGCTATACGTTGATGCCTCTGCTTGCCAGCGATATTGCCCTTCAGATTTAGATGAGCCTTGCGCAGTTTCTTACAAGAGACGCGCTGTACAAGCCTTATATAGCCAGTCTCATATAAATTGATTGAATGAGACTGGCCTTAACATGGGGCAGTTTGGTATATATGCGCAACAATAGTATCACGGCTCGGCATGGTTGCCGCAAAAGCAGGGCCAGTGGCAATAAAGGAATCCTCTGCTGCAAGATACTCAACATTCGGATAGCCGTGTAAGATTCTCAGTAATCCTTCGGCGATATTGCCTGAACGGCGGCATTCATCGACAATCAGTATTTTTGTACAGCCCTGTATCGCTGCATGTATGCTCTGTTCTGGTAACGGCACAAGCCAGCGTATATTGATGACACGTGCTGAAATGCCGTGTTTTTCTGCAAGCTCTTTTGCCGCCTGTTGGCACAGATACGCACCATTGCCATAGCTGATCAAGGCAACATCCGTGCCGTCTCCGATCACCTGTACGGTGCCAAAATCTACGGTTTCTTCTGTATCAGGATACCCATCCAGCCAGCCGTTATCCCCTGTTTCGTAGAGGTCCTTTGTCGCGTACAGCGCAATCGGTTCAAGAAACACCACAAGACGCTGTTCTTGCCGTACTAAACGTAGTGCCTCGCGGAACATCAATATGGCCTCGGAGGCGCGATTCGGACAGGCAACAATCAGACCTGGAATATCGCGCAATACTGCCAGTGAATTGTCATTATGGAAATGCCCGCCAAAGCCTTTTTGATAGCCCAACCCCGCAATACGCAACAGCATCGGGTTGGTAAATTGCCCATCTGAGAAAAACGATAAGGTTGCGGCCTCGCCGCGTAATTGGTCTTCGGCATTGTGTAGATAGGCCAGAAATTGAATTTCGGGAATCGGCGTAAAACCATTATGCGCCAGCCCCATTGCCAGCCCAAGGATGGATTGCTCGTCGAGCAAGGTATCCACAACACGACTATTGCCAAACTTCTCCTGTAGCTTTTGCGTGACACCGTACACGCCGCCTTTACGGCCTATATCTTCACCCATCAATACAGTTTCAGGATAGGACTGCATGGCCTCGCGTAAAGCCAGATTCAGGCCTTTACTGAGGCTCATCGGGCTTTTCGATGGATTTTCAAGCGGGGTCACTGTGGTAATCGCACATTGTCTTGGCCTTGGGATCAGGGAAGCCATGACCTCGGCGGCATTTCTCAAGCGCGGTTCGGCGGGGATATGCTCCGCCAGAGCCGTGACCTCAGCGCAAATATTCAGATACATTTCTAAGGCTTCTTGTGTATTCATCACACCTGCTGCTACAAGCAACCGTGCCGAATGCAATAAAGGATCGTTATTCTCTGCGGCTTCTATCTCTTGCGGCGATAGATAACTTGCGGCAATATCTGCGCCAGCATGACCATATAATCGCACCAGAGACAAATGCAGAAAGGCAGGCTTTCGTGTCTGGCGAACATAGTCACTGGCGGCTTGAGCTGCGGCATAGGTCTGATACATATCGCAACCATTGGCAGCGAAATACCGCAAGCCAGCACGGTTGGCCATATTAGCCGCAACCCAACCCTTTGGAGTTTTGACTGAAATACCGATACCATTATCTTCGCACACAAACAGCAGAGGCAGAGGCATCGATTGATAGGCTGTCCAGCAAGCCGTATTGATTGCACCCTGTGCCGTCGAATGATTCAACGAGGCATCACCAAAACTGCAAAGAACGATACTATCATCATCCAGCACACGATGTTCTGGCGGCTGGCGTTTTGCCAGCCCAATGGAAAATGCCGCCCCGACAGCTTTCGGTAAATGGCTGGCTATTGTTGAGGTCTGTGGTGGGATATTCAGTGCTTTTGATCCCAAGACCTTATGCCGTCCACCAGAGATAGGATCAGCCTTAGCACAGGCAAACGACAGCAGCATATCCCATACCGCACTATCCATCCCTGCCTGTTGCGCACGCATCAGCTGAAAGGCGGCATCACGATAATGCAGGAATGCCATATCGCTGGTACGTGTTGCCTGTGCGACTGCCGCCATGCCTTCATGGCCAGAAGAGCCAATCGTGTAAAAGCCCTGTCCCTGACTTTGCAGAACACGGCTGGTACGATCAAGTGCGCGGCTCAGACATTGTGCGCGGAAAATCTCTCGTGCTGCATCAAGACCAGAGGCAGGAGCCGCACCTTCAGGGTAATCGCCAGACTGCAATCTCGTGCATAGATTATCGTGAACGATACGCACTCTATCCATGGCTTATAGTCTCCGTAAGGCTTCGAGCAGGCGTATAACCTCAGCTACGCTATTATAGTGGCACATCGAGACCCGCACCGCGCTTTCCAATCTCAACGGACGCAATATCGTACCAGAGTAATGATCCGCCTTGCGGGTATGGGTACACACACCATGCGCATTCAGATGCGCAACTATTTTCACAGCTGGAATGTCTTTATGTGCAAAACAAACCAGACCTTCTCGTGCTGGATTATCCACACCGCCCAAAATCTGTATCCCCGCCATATCTGCAAGACCAGCATGATGCTCGATACCGTGAAGCAAGACCTGGCACAGACTATTTTCGTGTCCTTGAATCCCATCTGCAGCAGCTTCAAGACGCGCGCGACGAGTTACAGCCTTCGGTTGCAAAAGCCCTCCCAACCAATCAAGATAGGCCACAACGTCTGTTGTGCTGGCGTAAGCACCAGTATCGCGCGTGCCAAATTCCCAATTTCGGACAGGCCCATCCTTGAGCTGCTCGATTCCCGCCTTCATCAAGCGTTCTGATGCCCAGGCAATGCCGTAACCATGACGCGAGAAGACTTTATAGCCTGAAAGCACATAACCATCGATGTCATAACCTACAATATCCATCGCGCCATGGCTGGCATGTTGAATCCCATCGACAATAATCAAACATTCTGGCGCGCGTTGGCGAATGACCGCCGCAATGGCAGCAACATCAACACCAATCCCTGTTGCTGGCGAGGTATGGATGATGGTCGCCACCCGCGTCTCTGGCGTAATATGTTCGGCATAATCTTCGGCAGTGATGCAGCCCGTGGTCGTATTATGGGCAATCATCATATGCTGAAGACCATGGATTTTCGCCCAATGTCCTGCCGCGCTGAAGGTGGCGGGATGTTCTAGGGTGCTGCCCAATATCACGGTATTCTTGTTATGGCCTACAGCACAAACAGCCGTGCGAATCAAACGAAACAACAGCTCTGTACCGCTTTCACCGATAAAAACTTCACCATCTGGTGCATTGAACCAAAGCCGTATATCCTCTTTGGCAGTGGCAATCGTCTGCACCAGAGCCTCTGAGGTCGGATTCGCGCGGCCTTGATTGTCTGGTATTGCAGCATAGAAAGCGCTGGTCTCCAAGACCGATTTTAGTGTCAATGCCCCGCCAGCATTTTCAAAAAATGCCCGCGTGCCACTGATTGGGCAGGTATCGACATGGGCAAATTGCGCACGAATTTCCTCTAAATGATCAGCAAGCACGATTTATCCTTTCAACAGCAAACGAACCCTTGCCTGTAGTTCTGGCACAATTTCGGCCTCGAACCACGGATTCTTTTGCAGCCAGCGATTATTGCGCGGACTCGGATGCGGCAAAGGCAGGACTGTCGGCCAGTATTCTTGCCAATTCCGCACTATCTCCGTCACAGAAGTCTTTTTCTGTGCTGGAAGATGCCAATCCAACGCATACCGCCCGATAAGCAACGTCAATTCGATATTCTCCAGAGTCGCCAATATTGGCTTGCGCCATTTTGCAGCACATTCAGGACGCGGCGGCAAGTCACCGCCCTTACCCGTTCCTGGATAACAAAAGCCCATCGGCACAATCGCGATTTTTTGTGGATCATAAAAGATTTCCTGATCAATCCCCAACCATGCCCGCAAGCGATTGCCAGAAGGATCATCAAACGGCCTGCCTTGAGCATGAGTGATCCGCCCTGGTGCCTGTCCAGCAATCAAGCACTTGGCAGAGGGATGAAATTGCACAATAGGTTTTGCCCCAAGAGGCAAGTCCGTACACAGCGTGCATGATCGAATCTCGTCTAAAAATTCTGCGTTAGGTAGCGTAGAGTTCATTGAAATGTCGCATCATGTGATCAAGAAATTTTGCAGACGGTACAGGCAATACCCTACCCTTGATTTTATAGAGCTTCAAATGCGCTAAACCAAGGTCTTTTGAATGCACAGGTACACTGTGAATATGCGGCACTCTTGGGCGCGCAAGTGCAAAATGAAAGCCTAGAGCGTTCTCGTATTCAAGATACTCATGGGTGCTGACAGCAGTATTACAGACCACAATCGGCGACATATTCAGACTCTGCTGCATCAATCCGACATCAATACTGGTGCGCAAGGTATTCTCTGCGGGCAAAATTATCGGATAATCACGGCATTCATGCAAACGAATACAAGACTTTGCTGCCAGAGGATGCTGGGTGCGCATAGCAACCTCGATGGTTTGCGGAATACTGCTGATCAAGTGGACGCGGGTTGGCGGCAAGGCATCAAAAGAGACCGCAATATCGACCTTAAAAGTTTCTAGCTGCTCTAAAGTGGCTTCCGCATCATCGTCAAACAACGCAAAGCTGACCCCTGGATAATCTCGGCGATACTCTGCTATGGCCTGCATGATCATACCATTCTGTATTTCAGAGCACAGGCTCAAGCGTATTTGGCCTCGGCGTAAACCCGATAAATCTGCAATTTGCGCCAGAACTCGCGTCAAGTCACTGCCTTGAGCGCGAATATGGTGCAAAAACAATTCCCCCGCCGCATTCAAACGTACACCGCTGGGCAATCGCTCGAATAAAGGTGTGCCAATTTCAGCCTCAAGGGCAAGGATACGGCGATTCAACGCGGTCGCCGTAATGGCAAGACCCTCGGCGGCTTTACGGATCGAGCCCTCCCGCACCACAACTTCAAGATAATCAAAACTGTTTAAGAAACGCATGGTTTTTGTTTTTTCTTATTGTTCACGGTTTTCTCGTTATCCCTCACGACAAAGAATATTTTTCCCTGTCGCGGTAGAACCGCCCCTCGCCTCTTGATGCAAAAAATGCAGCACATCAATGCAAAATTAGCACAATTCAGGCTACGCTAAAAGCTTTATAAAGCTGCATTGATAATTTTTGAGGGATATTCTGCCATGCCTGCCGTTTTAATTGCCACCTTGTTTTTGATCACACCGCAACTCGCGCTGGCAGCGCCAGACGCCGAAACCGCCTTTATTCTCAACAGCCTGTCCTTTCTCATGCATGGGTTTCTGGTGATGATCATGGCAGCTGGATTTTGCTTGCTTGAGGCTGGCCTAGTGCGGACAAAAAATGTCACCGTACAATGCACCAAAAATATCGGCCTGTTTGCCATTGCGACTTTAACCTACTGGCTGGTGGGCTATAATCTGATGTATCAGGATGTCACCAGTTTCATGGGCAGCCTCGGCCTGTGGTCTGCTGAAGACCCCGCTGTTGTTGATGGTGTATTTATCGAAGGCAATAGCTATAGCGTGGGTTCAGACTGGTTCTTTCAGATGTTGTTTGTGGGCAAGGTTGCCTCGATTGTCTCTGGTGCGGTGGCAGAGCGGATTAAATTACCCGCTTTTCTGATCTTTAGCGCAATATTCACGGCTTTGGTCTATCCCATCCAAGGCGCATGGTCTTGGGGTGGCGGTTTCCTTGCACAGGCTGGTTTTGTCGATTTTGCCGGCTCGACTATTGTGCATTCCGTCGGCGGCTGGGCAGCCTTAACAGGTGTTATTATTCTCGGCGCACGTAAGGGCAAATATCCCGCAAGTGGCGGGGTGAAACCCATGCCTGGCTCGAATTTGCCCATGGCAACCATCGGAACTTTCCTGCTTTGGTTCGGCTGGTTTGGTTTCAATGGCGGCTCGCAACTGGCCATGGACAGTGCCGCCAATATCATCGCCATCAGCACTATCTATAACAATTCCACTTTGGCAGCCTCAGCAGGGGCAGTACTGGCACTCGTTTTGACCAAAGCCCTGTATCGCAAGATTGATTTAACCATGACCTTAAACGGCGCATTAGGCGGATTGGTCGCGATTACCGCCGAACCCCTATCACCCACACCCATGCTGGCGGTATTGATCGGCTCGGTTGGGGCAGCTTTGGTGGTCATTACCGTGCCTTTACTGGACAAGATGAAAATCGATGACGTTGTTGGTGCTGTGCCTGTTCACCTTGTTGCAGGTATCTGGGGAACGTTTGCGGTATTATTCTCTAATGCAGACGCAACCTTCACAGGCCAGCTTCTAGGTGTGGTCTCAGTTGGTGCATTTGTGATCGTCTGCTCTACAATTATCTGGTACGGCCTAAAATACAGCATCGGACTACGGGCTGAAGCAGAAGACGAATATGATGGGCTTGATCTTTCAGAATGCGGCCTTGAAGCCTATCCAGAGTTCTCTAGCAGAGCATAACC
>JAHDDM010000024.1 GCA_020629355.1 Rhodospirillaceae bacterium | reverse complement strand
GTTATTAAAGAAAATATAGAAAAAAGGCTGGAATTTCTTCCAGCCTTCTTGAAAATCTGTTGAGGAAAAATCCTAACGTTTCGAGAACTGGAACGAGCGACGGGCTTTGGCACGACCGAACTTTTTACGTTCAACACGGCGAGCATCACGAGTCAACAGGCCAAGCGGTTTCATCATTGGACGCATCTCAGGGTCAAAAGCTTGCAAGGCGCGTGCAATACCATGACGTACTGCACCAGCTTGACCAGAAAGGCCACCGCCCTTGACGGTACAGACCACATCGAACTGGCCTTTGGTGTTGGTGGCTTCAAAAGGTTGCGCAATAACCATCTCGCGGACGGCACTGGCGAAATAGTCAGAGGCCAAACGACCATTGACCGTAATGCTGCCTTTGCCTGGCTTGATCCAAACCCGTGCAATGGCCGCTTTCCGCTTGCCGGTACCATAAGCACGGCCTTGCGCGTCAATTTTCTTCTCGCGCACCATCGGCAAAGTAGATTGCACGGCTTCTACTGATTCGCCAGCTGGTGCGGCTGCATCATCCAGCACGATATTTTTGAGTGCTTCTAAACCTTCGAGAGGAGCTTGTTCGGTATTGGCCATGAGATAAAGTCTCTTTTCAGTGCGAATTTAATTTAATAACGTTTGCTGTTTTTAGCATTGGCTGCTGCAAAATCATAAGGCTTAGGCTGTTGTGCCTTGTGCGGGTGTGCAGTGCCTGCATAGATATGCAGATTGCGCAAAACCTCAGATTTTAATGCACCGCCAGGGATCATGCGCTCGACAGCCTTTGCCAAGACGCGCTCTGGGTGATTGCCTTCCAGAATCTGCGCTGCTGTGCGCTCCTTGATGCCACCAGGATAGCCTGTGTGCCAATAGTAGACTTTGTCTTTGCGTTTTTTTGCCGTCAAATGCACCTTGTCTGCGTTGATCACGACAATTTTATCGCCGCAATTCACGTTCGGAGTGAAGGTTGCCTTGTGCTTGCCGCGAATCAGCCGTGCAATCTCGACAGCCAAGCGACCAAGAACCAGACCTTCAGCGTCAATCAGATGCCATTCAGCACACGATGCCATATCTGCTGGTTTCGCGACGAAGCTGCGGCTGCCTTGAGTCAAAATGCCTTTGGACATAAGTCTTTCCTATAAATTTATGCTGTTGCCTGTTATACGGAATTCAAAAGCCTCCCACAACAGAACATCGCTCCCAAAGAATCTGTTCCTTGAGAGGTCTCGCGTGTTTCTAGTGCCAGACAAGCAAACTGTCAATGATAAAGGCATCGACTCTGATCATAATATTGCAGTTTGGCGGCTTTTAGCGTACATGGAAGCGCAATTCTTATCGAGGTGACAGAACAATGACGATTTTTCAGGCACGAAAGACCATAGAGCAGGTTGAGGAAAGCGCGGACTTTGCGCCCAAATTTGATGCTCAGGGCTTGATTTCAGCGATTACGACAGAGTACGATTCTGGCGAGGTGTTGATGTTGGGCTACATGAACGCTGAGGCTTTGCGTTTGAGCATCTCCACGGGCGAGGCGCACTATTTCAGTCGCTCGCGGCAATGTCTTTGGCACAAGGGCGCAACAAGCGGTCTGGTGCAGCACATCGTGGAATTGCGTATTGACGATGATCAGGATGCGGTCTGGTTGCGGGTTCGTGTCTCTGGAAGCGGCGCTAGCTGCCATGTTGGCTACCGCTCGTGCTTTTATCGCAGTATCCCTTTGGGGGCTGAGGATAGCGTTCGGTTGCAATTCCTTGAGGACGAAAAAACCTTTGACCCCAAAGAGGTCTATGGTGATGCGCCAAATCCCACTATTGTATAAAAACATAAAATACCATTGTTGCTACGGGATTCTATGCTATGGTGCGAACTGTGTATGTGGTGTGCTTTGCAGAATGCAAGAGGTTGATGAAACGAGAAACAGAAGTATTTTGAGACTATTATGCTTATAGCCCTAGGAATGATTTTTGTTGTGGTCAGTGTGCTTGGCGGTTACGTTGGCCTTGGCGGGAAACTTGCGGTCTTGAACCAGCCCTTCGAAGTCTTGATTATTTTTGGCGCGGGGGCTTCAGCCTTCTTGATTGGCAACCCGCCGAAAGTGGTCAAGGCCGCCTTGTCGAGCCTTGTTCAGATGTTCCGTGGCTCAAAATACAAAAGCGAGCATTTCCTTGAGCTGCTCAGTTTGCAGTACCAGATTTATCGAATGCTACGGCAACAGGGGGCTTTATCATTGGAGAAGCACCTCGAAAACGTCGAAGAAAGTTCGTTATTCACCGCCTTTCCTTTAGTGTTGGAAGACGAAGAGGCAATGCATTTCTTTACGGATTATTTGCGTCTGATGGTGATGGGAACGGATAATCCCTTTGAGATCGAATCACTGATGGAGCAGGAGCTTGAAGTCCATCACCGCGAGCACCATGCCGTCCATCACGGCCTTGCGGTACTTGGCGAGAGTTTCCCGGCGCTTGGAATTGTTGCGGCAGTGTTGGGCGTGATCAAAACCATGGGCGCGATTAGTGAACCGCCAGAGATTTTGGGCGGCCTGATTGGTGCGGCTTTGGTGGGAACGTTCCTGGGGATTTTGCTGTCTTATGGCTGGTTCTCGCCTTTTGCCCAAGCGGTGAAACATATCAAAGAAGAAGAGGCGACTTTTCTCGCCTGTATCCGTAGCGGGTTACTGGCGCATTTGCGAGGCTATGCGCCCTTGGTCTCGACGGAATTTTCACGTAAAGCCATTCCGTCGCATTTGCGTCCAAGTTTCCTTGAAGTCGAAGACATGGTTAATGAACTATAGCTCAAGCCTTAAAATGGTCACGTTGTTGAGGGATATGGTGAGTGCTGAACAATTAGGGATATAGGGTTTTGCCCTGTACTGATGAATGAGACGCAAGAAGAAATCCAGCGTAGTCGTGATCACTCGTAAAATAAGAACTCCGGCGGATGCACACGGTGGTGCGTGGAAGGTGGCCTATGCCGATTTTGTCACGGCGATGATGGCGTTCTTCCTTTTGCTGTGGCTGTTGAATGCCTCGACAAAAGCACAGGTGGCGGGGATTGCGGAATATTTTATGGCACAAGACCCCGTGGACAATCAGTTGGTTGCCTCGACGGAGTTCGGAACCAACGAGCTTGAGGGGGTGTCTGAAAACTCAGTGCAGCCCTTAAAGTTTGACAGCTCTAACCCTTCGGTTCTGAAATTGCTGAAGAGTCCCAAAGATATCCTTCTAGGCAGTACTGATCAAACCGCCGAAAGAACCGTAGCAGAGGATCGTGACAATATAGATTTACAAGATACCCCCGAAGCTGAAATTTCCAAAAACTTTACGGAAGGTGTTCCGTTGGTTGTTGAGTCTTCAGACAGCAGCAGTCAGCAGCAGAATAGTATATTGATCGAATCGCGTGAGAACGGTTTGGATGCCCATATTGCCTCGCTGAAGGGGTCTTTTGTCCCAGGCACGGCTGAAATATCCGTTCATGGCAACCGACAGCTGGCGCAGATAAGTACTTTGCTGGCTTCGGGTTTTGGTGATGTTCGTGTCAATATCGAAGGCCATACCAGCGTGGCAGGGGGAAATCTTTGGCATTTATCCACGCAACGGGCTTTGGCTGTTATGCAATGGATGACGAACAATGGTTTTGAGCAGGACAATATTCAATCGGTGGATGGCTTCGCGGCGAAGAACTTATTGGATCCGGATAATCCAACTTCGGCGGTGAATGATCGGGTTACGCTCAAGTTCATTGCCTTTGAGCGGCTAGAGAGTTTCGACCAATAGTATGGATGCGTAATGGCCAGAGATGACGACGAAGACGAGCTTAGTCTGATTGTACGGCGGAAGAAAATTCCGCCAGAAGAGGGTCATGTGGCAGCGTGGAAAATTGCCTATGCGGATTTTGTTACGGCGATGATGGCGTTTTTTTTACTGTTATGGCTGTTGAATGCATCGATGACGGTGGACATGGCACTGGTGGGCAATTCTTTCACCCCCGAGGAGGAAACAGCGGAGGTCTCAGCCACGGGCAATATGTTTGATGCTGGTGGTGCGAGCAACGAGAAGGTTGACGGTCGTATAGAGAATCAGCAGGTGGTGAACACGATTTTCACTTTGGATCAGCGTGTTGATGATATTGTTCTTGAGAACAATCCCCAAGAGGATCGCTTAACAACAAAAAAGGAACAGATGCAGGGTGATACACCTGTTAATGATGGTGAACTGGTTCTGGATGATCTGGAAAATCGGCTTTTGCAGGCTTTGCGTAAAATCTACACAGATAATCCAACAGAGGCGGTTACGGCGCGCATATTCACGGATCGGGTTGGCTTGAATATTGAGTTCATCAATAGTGAAGGCCAACGTACATTTCGGCGCAACTCCGCCGAAATGACACGGCCTTTACGCAATACTTTATTTGTGATCAGCCGATTTTTGGCGCGTCTGGATCGGCATATTATGATCACGGGTCATTCGGCACTAGAGGGTGACTTTGAGAATCAATGGCGACTATCGATGCAGCGAGCAGATGTGACCAGGCAGCATCTGATTCGGATGGGTATCCCTGAGGGGCGTATTTTTGGCATTGGCGGTAAGGGCGCAACGAAACCGATAGATTTTGTTGATCGGGATGCTTTGAAGAATATCCGTATTCAGATTACTTTACTGTCGAATGATGACCATCAGGTTCAGGCGCGAGATGTGCGCTTTTCGGCTCCGCCACGCATTAGCGAGTAGATGTATTGTGAGCAGTGAATTCCTTGAGAAACGGTTGCGCGTGTCTTCTGAAACGCCTTGTCCCTATATTGCGGGGCGCACTGAAATACAGGCCTTTGCTGTTTTTAAGCCAGAAGAGTTAAAGCCTTTCTCGCAACAGATGAATCGGATGGGGTTTCGGCGTTCGATGAACACGGCCTATATCCCGATATGTCCAGGCTGCCGTGCCTGTCAATCAGTGCGGGTGCTGGTAGATAAATTTCAGCCTTCGCGGAGCTTTCGGCGTGTTCAACGCAACAATATTGACTTAAGATTTCGTGCAGTAACACCAGAATACACCGAGGAAAATTACGCTCTGTTCCACCAGTATTTGCGCGCGCGTCATCCTGATAGCGACATGAACACGATCGATGCGGATTACTTCAGGCGTCTGGTACAAATCGTGCCGCAGGATGCTTTTTTACTGTGTGCTTATGATGCCGAAGACCGATTGTTGGCGGTTGCCATGGTGGATGATTTTGACGATGGTCTATCGGCTGTGTACAGTTTTTTTGACCCTACCATGCCGAAACGTTCTCTAGGACTGATGATGGTGTTGGAAATAATTGCCCGCGCGCGCCTATTAGGCAAGCCCTATGTGTATTTAGGCTATTATATTGCTGAAGCACCCAACATGGCTTACAAGACGCGGTTTGCGCCGTTAGAATGTTATAATTGGCAAAGTCAGGATTGGCAGGAGTTTTCTGATGACTGAGGCATCAAGCATTGCGGATATTTTTGCTTTGACCCGAAAGCTACAGGCAGAGGGGCGGGATATTGCGGATTTATCCATTGGCGAGCCAGACTTTGACACGCCAGATCATATCAAACAGGCGGCGGTAGAGGCTATCTGGCGTGGCGAGACCAAATATACCAATACCGATGGCACACCAGCCTTGAAAAAAGCCATTATCGCCAAATACCAACGCGATTATGGCATCACCTTCAGTCCTTCGGAAGTGGTGGCGGATTCTGGTGGCAAGGCATTATTGGCGGTGTTGTTTCGTACCATCTTGCAACAGGGTGATCGTGTTATTATGCCCTTACCCTGTTATGGCAGCTACCACGGTATGATCAATATTCTGGATGCGGAAATTGCTGGAATTCCGTGCGGTATCGAAGATAATTTTCGCCTCAGTCCAGAAAAATTGGCTGCAACTCTGGCGGAACAGGGTAATCAGGCACGAGTTTTTATCCTCAATAACCCGAATAATCCGACAGGCATGGTATACTCAGCAGCCGAATTGCGTGATTTTGCCACAATTCTCAAAAACTACCCCAATATCTGGATTATCCTTGATGAGGTCTACGAGAACCTTGTCTATGACGGCGGACGTTACGCTTCTCTGTTGGCGCTTGCCCCTGAATTGCGTAGTCGTCTCATTGTGGTCAACAGTATCTCAAAAACCTATGCCATGACTGGCTGGAGGCTTGGATATGCCTTAGGTTCAACCGAAGTCATGGATAAGGTGCGCTCTATCATGGCAAAATGTAGTGCCAATCCTTGTTCAATTACACAGGCCGCTACGATTACGGCATTGAATGGTGATCATGGTTATCTGAAAAATTGGCAAGAATCGTTTAGCGCAAGACGTGATAAAATTATTGCAGCCTTACGGCCGTTTCCACAGCTAAGAACCATTACACCACAGGGGGGAATGTTTCTGTATTATCATTGCGGTGCATTACTTGGGACTGGTAGTATCAAGACCAGCAGCAATCTTGCGGCCTATTTCCTGCACGCGGCCAATGTCGCGGTTGTACCTGGCGCAGCTTTCGGCCTTGATCCGTATATTCGGTTATCTCTGGTTGCGCCAGAAGCAACCGTAGATACCGCAATTTGTCGTATGACACACGCAATACAGAAATTGGTTTGACACGCGCCAGTATCAAAGAATAATTTGACGACACTACCTAGTCAACTTGAGGAGTCTCACTTTCCCTTTTTCTGCAATGGCGCAAGAATCAGTCCCCAAAAATCTTTTTCGCGCCCCCCTTCAACCCCAATACGCATATTGGGATCACGCACTGTCTTTGAGCGGGAGCGGAACAGCCGATCCCAGATACTGAGTACCGCACCATAATTTGAATCCGTATCGGCTTGTTTGGCATGATGATGTACCCAATGCAGAGCGGGGGTGATGATCAAAAATCCCAGACCACGCTCAAGGCGTTGCGCAATCGCAAGATTAGAGTGTTGAAAAAGTGTCGAGACTAGCAGAATGGTCTCGAAGATGATCACGGAAATCAGATCAATACCGAAGAGCATAATAACGATCATGCGGAATAAAGCCGAAAGGATAACCTCGCCAAAGTGAAACCGCACCCCTGAAGTGGTATCGAGAAATTCATCGAGATGATGCACCTGATGAAACCGCCACAGGAAAGGTATTTCGTGGCTCATCCGATGCCACCAGTAAATTGCACAATCCAGCAGTATCAGATCAAGCAGAATCCATGCTCCTGTGGTGTATTCTGCTCGCCAGAGCAGGGCATGATCATCTGCCCATGCTGTCAAGGGGATGGTGATAATCGGGGCAAGCAGGGCATTGATACCAAAGAGGCCAAGGTTCTTGACCCAACGGATACATCTGGCACGACGTGTTCTGAGTGACTGAATCAGCGGTGCTTGCGGCCAGATTTTTTCGACACAAAAAAAGGCCACCAGAACGCATGTGACAATAAGAACTCTCAAGTCCAGTAAAAATTCCAGGGCAATCGCCATGATTTAGGGTGTTCTCAGAATATCCATATAGTATGAAGATACCACAGACAGGACAACAGGAGTATCCAGATGTGGAATAAAATTCGTGTAGCATTACATAAAGAGGAAGTCAAATCCAAAGAAACCATCAGCAATGCCGAGGCCGTGGCGGCGATACTGGTCTATACAGCAAAGCTTGATGAGGACTACGGCACGGAAGAACGGGCGCATATTCTTGAGCTGCTAGAACGCCAGCAATGGGATAGCAGCGCATCGGCAGCGGACTTGCTCGCTCGTGCCGAAGCACTTTGCGGCGAAGCGCTGGATTATTATGGTTTTTTGCGCGTAGTGAACACGGATTTTGAAGATGCAGACCGTGCCGAGCTTTTGCGGATGATGTGGGGCGTGGTGATGGTGGATGGTATCGTCGATGAGTACGAGGCCAACATGATGCGCCGTATTACTGGCCTATTGGGGATGAGCGACTTTGAAAGCGGCCGTATCCGCCGCGAGGTCGCAGACCAAGTCTAAAGTATCTTGACGTTTTGCAGTGAAAGCATTTTTATTTCCCAGAGAAATGTTTTACTAGTCGATAATGACAAAGAATTTCCACAACTGAGGTAATAATGAAAAAATACAGCAATTTCTATATTGACGGTCAGTGGGTTGCACCAGAGCAACCAAAATATATTGATGTGATCAACCCCGCGACAGAACAGCCCTTTGCCGAGGTGGCTTTGGGTTCAGCGGTTGATGTTGACCGTGCGGTTGCCGCAGCGCGTAAAGCGTTCGAGACCTATTCAGAAACGCCAGTGCGCGAGCGTTTAGCCATGCTGTCACGGATCGTTAAGGTCTATGAAAAGCGTTACGATGAAATGGCGCAGACCATCTCGCAAGAGATGGGCGCACCAATCACCATGGCCACGCAGCAACAGGCAGCGGTGGGTTTGGGACATATCCGCACTGCTTATAAGGTCTTGAAGAACTATACCTTCGAGCATATCCACGAAGGCAACACCATTCGCAAAGAACCCATTGGGGTTTGTGGTTTTATTACACCATGGAACTGGCCGATCAATCAAATAGCCTCAAAAGTTTCTCCAGCTTTGGCGGCTGGCTGCACCATTGTCTTAAAACCGAGTGAAATTGCCCCGCTTTCGGCAATTCTGCTTACCGAAATTCTTGAGGAGGCTGGCGTTCCCGCTGGTGTCTTTAATCTGGTACAGGGCTATGGTCCTGAAGTGGGCGAGGCCATGTCTCGCCACCCTGAGATTGATATGATGTCGTTCACTGGTTCGACTCGTGGTGGTATTGCGGTTGCCAAGGCCGCCGCCGAGACCGTCAAGCGTGTAGGGCAGGAATTGGGCGGTAAATCACCGCATATTCTACTGGATGATGATGCTTTGGGTGATAATGTTTTCAAGGGTATCCAGCACTGCATGAGTAATACTGGACAGTCCTGTAATGCCCCAACCAGAATGCTGATTCCAGCACACCGTCGGGCAGAGATTACCGAATATGCCATCAAGGCGGTGGAAGATCTCTCCGTGGGTGATCCGACCAATCCTGATATCGATTTGGGGCCTCTGGTCAGCGAAGCACAGTTCGATAAAGTACAGGACCTGATTCAAAAAGGCATCGATGAAGGTGCAACCACGATCATTGGCGGTGTTGGCCGCCCCGATGGTCTTAATCAAGGCTACTATAGCCGCCCAACAGTCTTTGCCGATGTCAATAATGACATGACCATTGCGCGTGAAGAAATTTTCGGTCCTGTTATTGCCATTATCAACTACGATTCGGAAGAAGAAGCCGTGGCAATTGCCAATGATACCGAATATGGTCTTGCAGCTTATGTCAGTGGTAAAGACCGCGAAACGCTTGAGCGTATCGCGCGCAAGCTCCGTGCGGGACAGGTGCATCTGAACATGACTGGCGGCGGTACGGACTCACCGTTTGGCGGCTACAAGCAGTCTGGCAACGGACGCGAAAAAAGTATTTGGGGACTGGAAGAATTTCTTGAGGTCAAAACCATCTGTGGTTAGTGTATCGGACACATAGCTAATTCTGTATAATTTGATTATACAGAATAGGTTATAGTGTTGTTCTGTTTATGCTGTTAATCCTTTGATTGTTTCCGCCAGAGCCTCTGGAATCTCAATCTGGCTTTGATTATCACGGAATTTTTTCCGCCGTGAACCTGGTAAACGCGCACCGTCTTGACCTTCGATAGCAGAGCATAACCCTTCAAGGTTTGCACCAAACATCCCGCCAGAGAAGGTTTCTGGATTCAATGCAATAAAGAACTGTCCTGTCGCTGGTGGCCCGCCCGCTGTGCCCGAAAACGGACTGGCATCCTTGCCTAAAGTTGCCCCAGAAAGAGCCGCCGCAAAGACCTCGACCATCAGCCCCATGCCGAAACCCTTATAGCCGCCGCTAGGTGCCATGCTGCCTTTCAGCGCGGCATTCGGATCAGTGGTGGGATTGCCGTCTGCATCAAACGCCCAGCCCTCAGGGATGGCTTCGCCAGCTTTGGCGCGTTTCATAATTTCCGATTTTGCAATGGTACTGGCGGATTGATCCATGACGAATGCCGCGCCTTCTTGTTTTTCTTCCCTGTCGCGGTAGAACCGCTCCTCGCCTCTTGTATTTGGCACTGCAAGCGCAAAAGGATTCGTGCCAATCACAGGCGTTCTGCCACCAATAGGCGCAATGGACGCGGGCGCATTCGTAAAGCCTAAGCCCACCAGTCC
>JAHDDM010000023.1 GCA_020629355.1 Rhodospirillaceae bacterium | reverse complement strand
CCGTATTGGCATCGCCTTGAATCACCGCTAAACCCTTGCCGATACAAGCCTGTACCTTATCCCCGTTAAGTTCGATACCTTGCACTTTTGCTTGACGCTGTTTTTGCATCAAGGCCATGAGCGCCCCATCGTCACAGCCAACATCCAGTACCCGCGCTTTCTCTGGGATCCAATCCAGGCACTGTTTCAAGTCGTCTCGATACTGTTTCACTGGCGAATCCCCGCGATAAAACCACGCAATATTTCCGCAAAAGGCGGTAAATCCAACAAAAAAGCGTCATGGCCAAAACTGGTTTCTAACGTGCTGAAACTGACCTGTGCGCCAACACGGTTCAAGGCTTTCACCAATACGCGACTTTCGGCGGGCGGGAACAACCAATCACTACTGAAGGCTACGACACAATACTTGATGTCATTGCCAGAAAAAGCCTGATCCAGACTGCCAAATTCGGCCTCAAGGTCGAAATAGTCCATGGCGCGGGTCAAATACAGATAGGCATTGGCATCAAACCGCGCCACAAAACTTTTGCCTTGATGCCGTAAATAGCTCTCGATACGAAAATCCGCTTCAAAGCCATAGGTGAGATTCTCGCGGTCTTGTAAATTTCGGCCGAATTTCTCGTGCAGACGTTCTTCGGACAGATAGGTGACATGAGCGGCCATACGCGCCACTGCAAGACCGCGCTCTGGGCGAGTATCGTGATCATCATACCGGCCATTGTGCCAATTCGGGTCTGCCATTACCGCCTGCCGTCCTACCTCGTGAAAGGCGATATTCTGAGCCGAATGCCGCACCGCACCCGCAATAGGCACAGCAGCACGCAATTTATCGGGATAATGTACCGCCCAAGCCAGCACCTGCATCGCTCCCATCGAGCCACCCACCACTGCATGCCAACAAGGGATTTCAAGATACTCCATCAAGGCATGTTGCGCTTTGACCATATCGCCGATGGTAATGACAGGGAACTCCAGACCATAGGGCGCATCTGTCGCGGGATTGATACTTGCAGGACCAGTAGAGCCCAAACAGCCGCCCAAAACATTCACGCAAATAACCGCATAATGATCAGTATCCAGTGGCTTGCCAGAACCAACAATATTCTGCCACCAGCCTGACTTGCCACTTAGAGGATTTGTTTCTGCCATAAAGTGGTCTCCTGTCAAGGCATGGCAGACCAGAATTGCATTATCCCGCGCGGTATTTAACGTGCCATAGCAGGCATAAGCAACCTCGACACCCGCCAGCACCGCACCACCATCCAGAGTGACCGCGTTGGGTAAACGCACGGTTGAGCCACCCTTGGGAGTCGCAATTTTTGCAGTAGTGTGCATCATGGGGCTTTATAAGGATAAGAAGGAACTCTATTTCTATAAAGTATCACACACTATGTCGCCACAGGATTCAGAAAATTTAAAATTTGGTTGGACAACTGGCTGTTGTGCTACGGCTGCTGCCTGTGCTGCTTATGAGGCAATCATTACAGGACAATGCCCTGATCAGGTTCAAGTGCAGCTGCCAGGTGGGCAAAAGCCCATCTTTCCTGTTGCCTACAGACAGGCGAGCGGACAAGGGTTTTGCGCTGGTATCATCAAAGATGCTGGAGATGACCCCGATGTCACCGATGGGGTGCTGGTGCAGGCGAATGTCTCTGAATGTGCTGAAGCGGGTGTGACTTTTGCAGCAGGGAGTGGTGTCGGTACGGTAACTCGGGCGGGGTTGCCTCTAGCAGTAGGTGAGCCTGCTATTAACCCCAAACCACGGGAAATGATTATTGCGAATCTTACCGCGCTGGCGGAAAAGCTAGGCAAGACCCTAGCGGTACGGGTGCAGATTGCCATTCCTGGTGGCGAAACCATTGCACAACAGACATGGAATCCGCGTCTGGGCATTATTGGCGGCCTATCCATTTTAGGCACTTCGGGTATTGTACGCCCTTATTCCTGTAGTGCATGGATTCACTCTATCCATCGCGGAATTGACGTGGCGCGTGCCAATGGCTGGCCTCTGGTGCTGGCGAGTACTGGCAATACTTCGGAAAAAGCCGCGCAAAAAATTCTTGGAATCGATGACAGTGCCTCGCTGGAAATGGGCGACTTTGCTGGCGCAACCTTGAAATACCTGAGCGCACATCCGATCCCGCAATTTGTCGTGGCAGGGGGTATCGCCAAAATGACCAAAATTGCCCAAGGCGCAAAAAACCTGCACAGCAAACACAGCCAAGTCGATTTTGGTCAATTGGCACAGTGGGCTGATGATCACACCCTTGCCCATGCCCACACCGCACTGGAAGCCGTACAAATGTGTCCTGAACTTGCTGGAATTATCGCCCAAAATGCCCGTGGCCAAATAATTCAAGCTTTGCCTCAAAATATCGCTGTCCGTGCCATGGTCTTTTCCCGTGATGGCACACTGTTAGCAGACCATGAATAGAATCTTAATTCTTGGCGGGACAAAAGAAGCCGTTTGGCTGGCAGAACAATTATCGACTTCTTTCGAGGTCGTGTACTCGCTGGCTGGAAAAACCACCGAACCGATTCTGCCTAAAAATTGCTCTATCAGAAGCGGTGGTTTTGGCGGCCAGCAAGGCTTGATACAGCATCTCGAAAACGCGGCCTATCAAGCTGTCGTGGATGCAACACATCCCTTTGCAGAAAATATTTCACGCCACACAAAAGAAGCATGCAGCGCAACACAGACCGCGCTTTTTGCCTATCAACGCCCGCTCTGGCAAGCACAAGACGGTGATGATTGGCGGTATATTCCCGAAAAAAATGCGCTGCTTCGTGTCCTTGATCAACAGTATACCCGCGCATTGGTGACATTAGGACAACGCGGGCTAGAATTCCTCAGTCCATTGGAGCACACTACTTTATGGCTTCGGATGATCCACCCGCCAGAAGCCCCGCACTTTTTATTTGATGCCACATGCCGCCATACAATTTTAACCAGACGGCCGCCTTACGGGTTTGATTTTGAATGTGCTTTGATTGATAAACATAAACTGGAATGTCTGGTGACACGCAATTCTGGTGGCGCGCGTCCCGCAAAATTGGATGCAGCGGCTTCTTATGCGATTCCCGTGCTGTTTTTAGGCGCGCCAGCAAAGACACAACAAACCACAAGTTTAACGCAATTTTTAGCAGAAATACGAATGATTTTATGACGAAAGCACTCTTTGGTACAGATGGCATACGTGGTGTCGCCAATCAAGCCCCCATGGATAGCGAGACCGTACTGGCCTTGGCGCGTACCCTTGCGCAAAAGCTTCTGCCGACACGTCCCGCGCGGGTCATTATTGGCAAAGACACCCGCGCCTCTGGCTATATGCTCGAAACGGCTTTGGCCTCAGGGTTGATCTCGGAAGGGGTCGATATCCACTGGCCCGATTCCCACACCAGCCATTCCGTTTTTGGTGCAGAAACATCAAGCAGACTTGGGGATTATGCTCACCGCTTCACACAATCCCTGGCAAGATAACGGCATTAAAATCTTTAACCGCAACGGGCAGAAACTGTCCAATCAGGAACAGGACAACATCAGCGCACATATCGGCGATATTTGTTCCAGCAAGAGTAAAACCTTTGGGCAGGCATCACACAGCCACGATGCCAGAGCAGATTATGTTACACAGGTACGCCAAAGCGTACCGAAAGATTTTAGCCTTTCAGGGCGTAAAATTGTCCTTGATTGCGCCCACGGGGCGACATATCGCGCGGCACCAGATTTGTTTGAAACACTCGCACCAGAGGAATTTACTGTTCTGCATAATGAACCGAATGGACAGAACATCAACCTGTATTGCGGCGCAACACATCTTGAGGCTTTATGCGCTAAAGTATTGGAAAAACAGGCCGATATAGGACTGGCCTTTGATGGTGACGGGGATCGTCTGATTGCCGTGGATGAACAGGGCAATGTCCTTGATGGTGATCAGATTATGGCAGCAATTTGCCAACATTGGGTCACGCACGAAGGCTTCCACGGTGAACTTGTCTGCACAGTGATGAGCAATAAGGGCATGGATCGTTTCTTGGCAGAAAGGGGCGTTGCAGTACACCGTACTGCCGTAGGAGACCGCCATGTCATTGCACGGATGCGTGAAACGGGTGCGCGCTTTGGTGGCGAGCAATCTGGTCATATGATTTTCCGTGATCACGGCATGAGCGGAGACGGCATATTGTCCGCACTGCAACTCCTGCAAGTTTTACAGACGCAAGACATCCCCGCAAGTCATATCGGACAGACCTTTGAGGCACTGGTGCAAAAGATGGTCAATATCCCAATGCCTGCTGGGGATATTGATTTATCTTCTGCTATTGTAGAGGCTGAAAGGCTGGTGGGTTCGGTTGGACAAGTTCTGGTGCGGCCTTCAGGTACTGAGCCAATTTTACGCATCATGGCACAGGCTGAAGAGGCAGAAACGGCAGATAAGGCAGTGCAGTTTATAGCGCAATCTCTATGAAGGCGATAAATCAAAACGTTGATAGATAGGCCATTTGCCTTCCAGCAGCATCTCTAAACTTGGCGTGGGCTGTTGCAAGCGTTTGCGGTAAATCCACAGGTTGCTGAGGACAATTTCAATATAGTGTCTGGTTTCGCGCACTGGAATGGTCTCGATAAACAGCAAGGGATCATTGTGAAGATCGGATTTTTTCCGCCAGTCTCGCAAGCGGCCTGGTCCAGCATTATACCCTGCCAAAGTATAGATGAGATTGTAATTAATCTCAGGTAGGCGCAACAGATATTGCAGATATTCCTGTCCCAAGGTTAGGTTGATTGCCGGATCATAATGGTTGCCAAGAGGCATCTTCAGGCGTTTCTGCATTAACCGTGCTGTAGCAGGCATAATCTGCATCAGACCCCGTGCTGAAGCGCTACTCTTTGCATTAACCGTAAAAAGTGATTCTTGTCGAATTAAAGCAAAAAGCAAAGCACGATCAATAGAATAACTGTCGATAAACTGCCAGCGCGGAATCGGGTATCGGCTAATATCATACCATGTCCCCGATTTTTTCCGCTGTTTTTTGCCAAGATCAATCACGGCATTGGCAAGTCCTGCTCTGTCCGCAACGAACATCACCACTGAAAGATTCTTTTGCGTTTCATTAAAACGAATTTGGGCAAATTCTGCTTGCGCAAGACCATATTCGCCAACCTCTGCCAGTGCCAAAATGCGCTGTAATACGGGATGCGCCGCAATAAGTTTTTTCGCCGCAGGAACATCCGCTTGCAGATTCCAGTCGAATGCATCAGGTACGCCCAAAGCATGACGTGCGAGTTGACCATAAAAACTGTAGCCGTCTTTGCTTGCCTGCAACAGGGCGGTGTGGGCTTTGGTAATCTGTCCAAGACGCATGGCAGCACGCCAACCCCAAAAACTTGCGGCAGCAGCTATATCGGGTTCGGCATCAGGGTTATTGCCAAGGAAAATAAAGAACTCTGCCGCCGTTGCATAGTCCTGTATCCGCCATGCAGCAAGACCTGCCCACCAGTAGGCTTGCGCGGGATAGTTTGCATCAATCCTCAAGGCTTCATCCGCAACCGCTATCGCTTTGGTATCTCGGTCATAAATAACGTAGCCTTTGGCGATATGACCCAATGCCTGAACGAATTGCTGGTCGGTCAATTTGGAACGCCAGGCTCTCTGGCGCAAGCGATTCAAGGCCACGGTGACTTGCCCATTTTTAATATGATGCGCCACCTGCTGTAGAATATTTGTCGCAACATGTGAGGCAGGATCGCTTGTTTTTGTTTCGGTTATTTTTGGCTGTGCAGGACTGTCACTAATCTGAATCTCGGTACGCGGCGGAGTAAGTGTACGATTATTCCCGCCAGGACGACGTTTCTTGGCCAGACGATAGACACGCTCTGCACCAGGTAAATCAGCATAATCATCAAGCCAGTCTGCAAGTTCAGCAAATGTTGACCGATAGCCCTTTGGGTGCATCAGACGCTGAAAGCGGACATGCCCCATCAGGACAGGATTCGTCACTTGCGCAATGAACTTATCGGCCTGTGACCAGTGGGCATTTTCTTGAAGGCGAAAAATACGATGATACAATGCCCGTTCAGCAGAATCTAACAGGCTCAATTCATGCTCTTGCCCATCAATGGCTGGATGCAATGTATATGGCGCAAATAGTTCTGTTGTAAAATCATTCGCCTGAGCCGCACCACAGAGCAAAAAGGCCAGAAAGAAACTGGCAAAATAACGACAATAGGGCATGTCTATATCAGCCAGTCTGGAGTCGCAACTCCTTCGCGAAGACAGAAAGTGCGTAGCGTATTCTGCAACAGCATCGCGATAGTCATAGGACCTACCCCACCAGGAACAGGAGTAATCGCACCTGCAACCTTACTAGCGGATTCAAAATGCACGTCACCGACAAGTTTGGTTTTGCCTTCAGGGGTCTCAATTCGGTTGATGCCAACATCAATCACCGTTGCCCCAGGCTTGACCCAATTGCCGATCACCATTTCAGGCCGCCCAACGGCTGCCACCAGAATGTCAGCACGGCGACAAGTCTCCGCGAGATTTTTGGTACGCGAATGCACAATGGTGACCGTGCAGCTTTGTGACAGCAACAGTGAAGCCATGGGCTTGCCGACAATGTTCGAGCGCCCCATCACCACCGCATCCTGTCCAGCGAGCTTATGGCCTAATTCATTCAGCATCACCAGACAGCCATAGGGGGTACAGGGCACAAGAGCCGAGGGGTCTCCCACAGCGATTTTACCCGCATTGATGATATGAAAACCATCGACGTCTTTGCTTGGGTCAATGGTGTCAATCACCAGATCAGCGTTCAAATGTTCTGGTAAAGGCAGTTGCACCAGAATACCATCAATCGCTGGATCCGCATTCAGCTGTTGTACCAGCCCAAGCAGGTCTTTCTCAGAAGTGTTCTCTGGTAATTGATGCTCGCGGCTCAACATTCCCGCCTCTTCTACCGCGCGTTTCTTGTTGCGGACATAGACTTGGCTGGCAGGGTCTTGTCCAACCAGCACCACCGCCAGGCCAGGTTTGCGTCCTGATAAAGTGGCGACAAAATCGCCGATACGACCACGAACCCGACCAGCACTGGCTTTACCATCAATGAGTTTTGCAGACATTTTGGTTTCTTTCCCTGTGTTTGTTATTGTTGGATACCTCTAAAGACCTAAGATTTCGATGCAGAACTGTATTTTGGCGCATCATCTTACCCCCGAACAGAATTCGCGGGATGAAGCTTCGTTAAATCATAAAATTGAGCACCTGACCCTAGGGTATTTGAGGATGTGACATGAGTGATTTGACTTTAGATACACGAAAGATAGGTTTTTAGAGGTGTCCAACTAGCGCGGCCAGTATTCCACCAGCAAGCTACGGATAAAAACAATACCTAATAGCACAACAATCGGTGATAAATCTATGCCGCCCATCTGTGGTAGTAGGCGACGAATAGGTGCTAAGACAGGTTCGGTAATACGGTACAGAAAATTCATCGCCATATAGACGAAACGATTGCTCGGATTGACGACCTCAAAGGCCACCAACCAGCTGATGACAGCCACCAGAATCACCGCCCAACTATAGAGCTGTAAAATACTGTCGATCAACATAAGAAGAGAATTCATCATACACCCATTTTATGTTACAAAGCCTAGAACGTGTTCACCACGCCCATATCAAAAAATCAAGCACCCTTATGCAAAATTACCAAGAATTCTTTAGACAGCTCAGGCCATTCGCCCCTAACATGATTTCTGGTCTTGTTTTAGCGGGGCTTTTAGCCGGCTGTCAACTTCAGAACAATACACCGTCTCAGGTTACGCTGATTCCTGAGCAAAAGCCTGTTCCAGCGGATGATGATTGGCAGAAACTGTATCTGAATGCCAGCGAATTGCTGAAATCTGGACAGACAGGGGTAGGGATTAAGCTGATGCGCCTATCGGCGGAGAACGGCAATATTTCCGCCCATTATGCGCTATCAGAACTGTATGCGCGTAATCTGGTACCGATTGAATCGCCAGATATTGATGCAGAAAGCTTGCGATTATTCCATTTGCGTTTTGCCGCCGAAGGGGGGCAGGCCGAAGCACAGGCCAAACTTGGGGAACTTTATGCACAGGGCAAGGGCGTGCGTAAAAACCTTGAATTGGCCATGCGATATTACACCAGCGCAAGTAATGCGGGTATCCCACAGGCTCAGTATGGCTTGGGACAGATTCATGCGGATTCCTCTGGCGCATTCCATGACCCAACCGAGGCCGCAAGGCTATGGCGACTGGCCAGTGATCAAGGGCATCAAGCAGCGAAGGCTGAACTTGGCTGGCTGTTCTACCGTGGTGAAGGTGTGCCGCAATCAATGGATACGGCGGTATCCTTGTGGCAAGAAGCCAGTCGAAATGGTGTGCTGCTCGCTGACTGGGGATTAGGGCAATATATGTTGCAACAAAAACAGGCTGATCTTACGGTTGCGGCCTATTATCTGCAACGTGCTGCACAGGGCGGCATCCCCAAGGCCGCCTATCATCTCGCCGAGATGTATCGCGATGGACGCGGCGTTGTCGCCTCGCAACAGACCGCACGGGCACTGTATCAACAGGCTAGCAACAATACAGCAGAAGCCGCAAAAGCACATTTCTGGCTCGGACTTTTTGCATTGCGCGGTCAGGGCGGCAGCAAAGACCTTAATCTTGCACGGCAAAATCTTCAAACGGCCTATGATTTTGGTATTGAAGAGGCTTTGCTGCCACTGCTCGAGACTGCATTGCAGCAAGGTGAAAGGCCGAAAGCACTCTTAAAAGCCTATTTTGCTGGACTGGATGGTAATAGCCCCGAAGCATTGCAGTCCGTGCTGGTTTTGGCTAAAAAGTATAGCCTGAATCCGGCAGAATACGGATTATCCGCGCATAAAATACAAAAATTGAACACCATGATTGCCGAAAAAGGCGACCAATCCATGCAACGCACATTAGCAGAACAGGCTAAAGACAGTGGCAATGTAGCCGAGCAGGTGCGTTGGTTACGTACACTTGTTGCTAATCTTGATGAAGTCGCCATGATTCAGCTGTCTGATATACAGATGGTGCGGAATCCAGAGGAATCGCTATTACTTGATCAACAGCTTGTAGAGCGCAACAATCCCGAAGGCTTCTATCGCATGGGGCAACGCTATCAGCACGGGACGGGTGTTGCTCTGGACGACAGCCAAGCATTGGCTCTGTTCCGCAAAGCCGCCGAGGCTGGTCATGTCAATGCAGCTTTTGCCGCTGCAAACTTGCTGGCACGGAGTGATGCACCGCAAGAAGAGGTGATGCGTCTCTACCAACAGGCCAGTGACGGTGGTCAGGCCGAGGCAACTTTACGTCTGTATGGCTTGACACACGATCAGGAAAAACGGCAGGCACTGCTGCTTCAGGCCATTGATCAAGGCAGCGAGCAGGCCGCCTTGATCTACGCTGAAAGCCGATACCTGAACCCAAAAATCACCGATGCTGAACTGATGGGATTCTATGCCAAGGCACAAAGCCTGCCTTTGGCACAGCTACGTCTAGTATTGCATAATTTGTACTTTGGCACTGCTGATATTGCACAACAGGCAATGAAGCGTCTGGAGCAATTTGCGACAAACGAAGACCTATTTATTCGGTATATTGCCCTGCAACATCTTGGGCAAATACACACTACGGGCTATAGTCTGATTGACTTGAAAGCCAATCGACGCAAAGCGGGACAGTATCTTGATGCGCTGGCAGAGATACAGCCCCACGAGGCAGAATTTCTACGCGGTAATCTGGCAGGGCATTTCGGCGACATAAAAGCGGCTAAAAAACACTGGCAGACTGCTAATACAACGGAAGCAACTTTTGCACTTGGGCGACACGAAACCAATCCCGAACAGCGCGCCAGTATTCTGGGCAACGCGATAGTCAACGGAATCACTGAAGCTGCTTTGGAACTGGAATTGCCCCTGCCGATAACAAGTTCTGAACCTGTCCGTTCGGTGCGTAAGGATCAATACCATCGTGGCGTTGCCTGGACAGTATGGGATCGTGCTATCGATGCCGAACACGGCATTACCTGGAAAGCAATACCTACAGCAGCGTTGCAGTGGTATCGGGTTGCAGCAAGACTAGGTATGCCGAAAGCCTTCACAGCGTTAGGGCGGCTTTTGGCAGATACAGACCCTAGCGAATCTGAAGCTTGGTTGCGCAAGGCTATTGCGTTTGATCAAAACCCCGCACGCGTTATCTTGGCGAAGATGCTGGCACAAAAAGGTGGCGAAGCTGCCCTTGAAGCACGAAAGCTCTGGCAAACGGCAGCAAAATCTGGCGACAGAGACGGCAGAATGTATCTGGCTTGGGCGTATGATAGTGGTATTGGCGGCAAAGAAGAACCCCAAAAAGCCTTTGCTCTGTACCGTAAGCTGTTTAACGAAGGCCACGAAGTGGCAGGGTTTAACCTCGCCAATATGTATCTGGTGGGACGCGGCACAAGAACCAATGTCCAAAAGAGCCTCGAAATACTTGAGACCGCCGGCAATAATGGCGATGGACGGGCGTGGCTACAGCTAGGTAAGATTTTATCTGATACGCAATATCCCGATGTCCATGACCCCGAAAAGGCATCTGGCTTTCTTTTGCTCGCCGCACACTCCGATCACGCCGAGGCTTGGCATTTACTGGGCTCTCTGTATGATACGCAAGGTCTCTTGCCAGAAGACCTGAAACTCAGCTATAGTTATTATGAAAAAGCTGCCCATCTTGGTTGGTCTGATGCCCAATAGCAATTAGGTTTGGGTCATCGTCATGGCTACGGC
>JAHDDM010000022.1 GCA_020629355.1 Rhodospirillaceae bacterium | reverse complement strand
CATTGGCCTCGCATTGAAGGCGGGCGTAACCGGTGATAGCATCCCTGTGCTTCTGGCACAATCACAACTTGCTTAACTCTTTGTTCTTTTAACATAATATCGGAGAAATATCCCATGACACAGTTTCCTTTTGCCACGCAACCGCATTTATTGGCGGTTGCGCAAGGCTATATCCATCAAGACCTCATTGCCGATCGTGCTTTACCGCGTGTCCGCACGGGCAAAAAAGAGTTCCGCTATATTCAAATGCAGGCCGAAGAGCGTCTGAGCGTACCCGATACGCTGGTCTCGCGCAAAGGCCGCCCTGGTGAAGTCTATTTCCAGGAAAAAGAAGCCATTGCCCACACCACCGATTACGCCTTGGACTCCATGGTGCCACAAGATGATATTGATCATGCTGAAGGCCAATATGACCCATTGGCCAACACGGTGGCAGGCTTGACCGAACTTTTGATGCTTGATCGCGAGGTGCGTGTCGCCAATATGTTGGGTGATGAAAGCAATTACCTTGCTAATCAAAAAGAAACCCTCAGCAGTGCCAAGAAGTTCTCTGATGCCAATACTGATCCTTTGGCGACTATCGGAGATGCCAGCGAACAGCTGTTGCATCGCCCCAATGTGATGCTGATCGGTCAAGGCGCATGGAAGGCTCTGTCGCGGCATCCCAAAATCGTCAAGGCCGTGCATCAAAACACTGGTGATAGCGGCATTGCGTCTTCTGAAGCCGTTGCCCGCCTGTTCGACTTTGACGAAGTTCTTATTGGACGCGGTTGGCATAACACGGCGGCCACAGGCCAAAATCCTGCTATTGGGCGGATTTGGGGCAATGATATTGTCTTGATGTATCGCAATCCCAACGCAAACCTTGGCTTGACCTCAACCTTTGCCGTGACGGCACAGTATCAGGATCGTCTGGCAGGTTCGGTACAGGATCAAAATATCGGAATGCGTGGCGGTCAACGGGTACGGGTTGGCGAATCCGTTGCCGAATTGATCATTGATCCCTCGGCAGGATATTTGATCAAGGGTGCGGTATAATGCCGCTTAGCACGCAACAGTTCACGGATCGGTTTGGGGCAGAAGAGCTTATCGCCCTCACCGATCCCACGGAACGCACTGAAGTCAAGACAGCGGTGTTTAACGCCGCCGTGCAGGATGCCTTTGCCGAGATTGCCGCTACCTTGAATGGGACTATTGCGCTGGATTCTGCTGCTCTGCCTACAGCAATTATTGCACTCCTTGCAGACTTGACCCGCCATAGGCTCTATGCCGATACCGCGCCAGACACTGTTCTGGCGCGGACAGCAGAGGCACGCATATTTCTGGAAAAACTGGCCTCTGGTGCTGCACAGCTTCAGCATGACAGCCCCGTCGATGTCCGCATCAGCACGCAAAACACTGGATTTTCACAAGGACTGTGGACATGATCAGCCAAGCCAATCTTGATAGTCTCGCCAACCAGCTTCGCGGCCTTGATGGTGTCCACGGTATCGAAAAGGCTCAAGACCTCGAAACTGCCAAAAGGCTCTGTAGCGCAAGCAAAACGCCAAAAGTCTTGATTTTTCATTATAAATCTACTTTTGAACCGCCGAAAGACTGGCTGAATCCCGCGCAACAGTGTGATCAGGAATACGGCGTTCTGATCAACGAAAAACAGGTCAACCGCCCGCGTAAAGGCCACCATGACGAGACTTTACACAGCCGTATCATCACCGCATTGATGGGCTTTACACTCAATGACGCTAGCACGCCCATGCGCCTGAAATCCGCCGAAAGCGTCCCCGCCCCCGCGCCGCAAAGCCTATTCCTGCTGGTGTTCAGCAGCAGAACCATCATTGAATCATTGTAAGGAAAGTCCATGCCTAGTGTCCACAGAACCGCTATCGTTGTTGGTAAAGAAACCACCGAAGGAGTCGCCGTCAATGGTGGCAATGCCATGCTGGCCTATAATCTTGAGATGACACCACTTGAGACCGAACAGTTCACGCGAGACCCCATGACCGCCCGTCTGGGGTCTTACGAGCATATGCACACAGGACTACGCGGCCGTATCGCCTTTCAGATTGACCTGACACCGCCGAAAACCAAAGGCAGCGTGCCCGTATTTCACCATCTCCTGGAAGCCTGCGGCTACAAGCATATCGAGGTGAGCGGCACAGACATCCAGCAATATACCCTCGACAATAGCATCACGGCAACCTTGACGTTTCTGGTGTTCCTTGATGGTGTGCTGCACCGCTTTACTGGCGCACGCGGGAATCTGCAATTCATCATTAAGCTACACGAAACACCCATCATGCAGTTTGAGTTTCTTGGACAGTGGAAAAATCCTTTCGATGTCGGTCACGCACCTGTGCGCTTCGAGAATTTCGTAAGACCCGTTATCGTGGACTCTCATTCCACCAGCCTCATGGTCAACAATCTGGCTGTACCAGCACGACTGCTTGAGGTAAACACTGGCAACAGTATCGACTACCACGAGACGCTTGACAGTAAAAATATTATCCTCAGCAACCGTCGGAGTAGCGGGAATCTCAGCTTCAGCGTTGGCTCTGTCGCCACTTTCAACCCCACCATGACCATCAGTACCAATTCCGTTTTTAACCATGAATTAAAAATCCTCTATCCTAATGCCCAAAAGGTTGAAATAAAAATGCCCTATACCCAATGGCATCAGCATAGTCTGAGCAGTGAAAACAACCAATGGTTTCACCGTGTTGCCTTGGGTATCAGCGACAGCCAAACCGATAGCAGCCCGATTACGCTGGAACTGACGTAAAAACTTCGCTAGATTCAGAGGATGTTTACCAAGCCCTTCACGCAACAGTGCCCGATTCCGCAAGTCGCGCAAAAGGCCGCGCTGGAAATACTCCAGAGCGGCCGTCTGCATCGCTATAACACACTAGGCAACGAGACCAGCCCTGTCGCCACTCTTGAGGCCGCCTATGCGCGCTATCAAGAGGCACGGTATTGTGTCGCTGTAAGTTCTGGTGGCCAAGCCATTCAAATTGCCCTCCGCGCTGCTGGGGTACAAACAGGCGATAAAATCCTTGCCAATGCCTATACCCTCGCCCCCGTACCTGGTGCGATACACGCTGTGGGCGGCATTCCCGTCTTTGTTGAAATAGCCGAAAACTGGCGCATCAACCTTGATGACCTGAAACACAAGGCCGAAACATCACAGGCACGGTTTCTTTTGCTGTCGCACATGCGCGGTCATAGCGCCGATATGGATGCCATTGTACAGATTTGCACCGATTACGAGATTACCTTAATCGAAGATTGCGCCCACACCATGGGCGCAAAATGGAATGGCATTCGTTCTGGAAATTTCGGCAAAGTCGCCTGTTTTTCTTGCCAGACCTATAAACACATCAATTCTGGTGAAGGTGGTCTACTCACCACCAATGACGACAGTATCGCGGCTCAAGCCATTATCATGTCTGGGTCATATATGCTGTACGAACGCCACGGCACGATACCACCAGCAGCAGCCTTCGAGGCGATCAAGCTGAAGACACCCAACCTTTCTGCGCGAATGGATAATCTCCGCGCCGCGATTCTGCTGCCACAACTGGATGAACTGGAAGACAATATCCGCGCTTGGAACATACGCTACGATACACTTCTTGAAGGATTGCAGAAATCCAGCAAAATCACCATCCCACCGCGCCCGAATGCAGAAGAATATGTCGGCTCATCAATCCAGTTCCAGCTTGAGCTGGATACAGAACAGGCGCAAGAGTTTCTGTTATCGTGCAGTAAGGCGGGAATTGAACTGAAATGGTTTGGCGCAACCACTCCGCATGGCTTCACCAGTCGCTACGATAGCTGGCAATATTTCGACAACCTACCCGAACTGCCCGAAACACAACAGATATTGCACCGCACCTTTGATATGCGTATCCCGCTCACGTTCAGTGTCACAGACTGCACAACCATCGCCGAAAGTCTTTGTCTTATTGCTGTTGACTTCTAATTTTTGCTATCCCGATACCCAAAACAATCAATGCGGCAGGATACAGCAATAATTGCCCTTCAAGGATCACCAGCACAATAACCAATACAAAAGCCGCCCCCGCAATCAGACGATCCGAAGCCTGTTGCGCCAAAGTAAACATTGCTGCCGCTGCAATCCCGAACATCAACAGAAAGTTTTGTCCTGCAAGCCCCATCATAAAACTGATATTGATCCAACCAATTGCCTGAAATATCAGCATAAATGATAATCCACCACCGACAATCAACACCGATGAAAGGGGCGTTCCCGTGCTACTGATCTTCAATTTTATGGGCAGATACCCTTCACGGCTTAGGGCATAGACCAGACGCGAAACCGCCCATATCGCCCCGATGAGATTCGCCAGAATCATCAAACAGGCCAGCAATGCCACCAAAACACCACCCCAAGCCCCTACGGCTTTACGCGCAATAGCCGCAAAGGCAGAAGCTGGATTATCCCCAACACCAGAAGTTTGCACAATAAAGACGGTCGCAAAGTACAAAACACACACGGCAACATAGGATAAAATCATCGCACGGGGAAAATCGCGTTTTGGGTTACGAAATTCCTCAGCACTGCCAGCCGCAACCTCCCATCCCGTGAAAGCAAAGAAAATCATCATAAATGGCGATAAAGTAAGAATAAAATCTATCTCCTGTATTCCAGCAATGGGCAATGTGTTTTCCCATGGTACAGCATTTAAGCCAACCGCAATAAAACCCAACAAAACCAGAACAATTCCTGAGGCCACAGCTGTGGATATTTTTGAAACAATTTCAGCACGAAACAGATGCGCAATAGTGGCGAAAAAAATCAAACCTGCCGCGTATGCTGCTGGATGTCCAGAAAACAGCTCGACGGCATAATATCCACCGCTTAATGCAACAGCAGGCAAACCAAGCGTCACCGCACCCAAAAACATCATGGACGTGGTGGCATAGGCATAAGGCCCAAATGCTTGAGCCGCGAAATGTGCCACACCACCTGCATTGGGATAGCGTTTCCCCATGATGATAAAAGTCGCCAACAAAGGCAAAGCCAGCACCGCACAGACCACCCAAGACCACAGGGCATGATCCCCAACCGCCGCAACACTCAGACCAGGCAAGGATAGCAAACCCGCGCCCACGACAATATTCATCATCAATGCGGTACCGCTAAAGGTACTGAGGGATTTATGCAGTTTTGGCATTTTTGCTACTCCGTCAACAGCCCAAAATGCGCAATCTCTGCTGCGGTCATATTGTGCATACCCTCGGCTGGTGCGGAATCAATAGTAAACCAATAAAAGTCTTCTCTGCCTAGCATATCCACTGCATGGGCAATGTACATATCATGCACAACATCATCCTTTGCGAAATCCGCTGCTTCAGCACCCTCCTCCTCTGACCAAGCGTGCACCCCAATAATTGCGCCCTGTTCCATGGTGCGCTGACTGCCAGAAATAAAAACATCCACCCCGCCAGAATAAATTTCGCTGCTAGAGGTTAAATGTGTCGCCAAACCCAACTCACGAATACGATAACCAAATTCAAGCGTAAAATCATCATCAATCGAGCCTCCAATCGTCCCAAGCACCAAACGGTTGATTTGTGGATAGGCTGCATAGATTTCCTCAAACTCCAGACCACTATAGGTATTCAATGTCCCGCTGATATGTAAATCATTGCCTTCGACAAAAAATAAAGCCCGACCTGCGTAATATTCCTGAGCATCCATTGCACAGGCGTGCAAGCTGCCTATTGGGAAAACCAGAAAGAGACTGGCCAGAAAAACAGAACATAGAGACCTGAAAAGCGGTATCATTTAATCACTCCTTAAACGACGAGCGAGATATTTCTGAAAATCGTGAATCTCACGCTCAAGCCAGCTTAAAGGACCAGAGCGCGATAAAGACGATTGCGCCCCTGCAAAAATGCCCTCTACGACAAAGCGGTCTTCATTATTGACATGTTCAAAGAATTTCACAAGTTCCTTTAGCCAAACCTTGCGCTCGGCAGGATCGCTTAGGGCAGCATCGACTTCAGGGGCAATCGCCACACCAAAACGCACATCTACTTCGCCAATCCCGCGCGGGCGCAAAGTTAAATACCACAGATGATCCGGTGCCAACACATACATGTGACTGGGAAAAACGCTTGGCATCACCGAAGTCTGCCGCCATTTCCCATCAAGGCGTGTATTGTTCGGATGCGCCACGCCATAAGTCGCGTCTTTGGACTTCGTAAAGGTCTGATAGGTAAAATCCTGATAGACCTCTGGCGGAAAACCCGAATCATCCAATTCCAACCATGCCCCAACTGTGGCTTTATGCGCCACAGGCAGGTGGTAGCTTTCCATGAAATTTTCGCACAACAGCTTCCAGTTCGTCTGCCAGATATGCTCTTCTTTCAAGACGGGCACATAGTGTTCCATGCCATAGCGCGAGACCACCGTACTTAACGGTTCAAGAAGCCTATGGATGGGTTCAGCATCTGGATTCAACGTAACGTAAATCCAGCCTTGACAGACTTCGGTACGAATCTCTGGCAGACAAATATCGTCCCTGTTAAAGCCCTCTGAAGCCTCCATATAAGGCGCCCCTGCCAACCGCCCGTCAAGATCATAAGACCAGGCATGATACGGACAGACAATCCGCGAGACCCTTCCCTCGCCTTGCAATAATTGCATCATCCGATGCTGGCAGATATTAGAATAGGTTCTGATAGCACCAGAGCGGTCTCGAATACAAAATACCGGATCACCAGCAATACTAAAGGTCATATAGTCGCCAATATCCGAAATTTCTGCGGCAAGACCAGGACACACCCAATCACGGCGAAAAATACGCGCCTGTTCCATCTCTGCTATCTCGGGGCTACAATAGATACGGGGATCAGCACCCCGCGCTTGCGCTAACGGCACAGAAGCATTCTCGTGAAGACGCGATAATAATTCTTGTATGGACACCTACTTACTTCCTGTAAAAAATTTGAACACACGCCCATCAATGATCAATAGGCTTACACCGATCAGCAACATACCCATAATATGCCGTAACAGCAAAGCCTCGCTTAAAAAAGCCACCCCTAATATTATCGCATTGACTGGCAAAAGGAACGTCACCAGCAGTAAATTTGTCGCCCCTGCGGTTGCGAGTATCCGAAAAAACACAGTATAGGCCAAAGCCGTGGATAATACCCCGATACCCACAAGAGCCGCAAAAACAGGTAAGCTTGGCAAAGCAAGTGTCCACGGCGCGTCCAGCAGCATCATAATCACAAACAGCATACAGCTTGAGGCACAGACCTGTCCCGTGGCTGTTGCCATCGGTGCAATACCTTCACGTGCAAACCTGCGGCCGAAAACGCCCGCAAAGGCATAAGAGACTGCCGCGCCGATACAGGCCATAGAAGCCCAAAACCCACCATCCAGCATGACCAGTGAATCCACACCGATTAAAACCATCACGCCAAAGAACCCCACCAGCACACTAAAAAATTTGGCCTTGGTTATCCGCTCATCTTGAGTGAGATAATGTGCTACCAGAATCGTAAATAGTGGTGTTGAAGAGTTGATAATCGCCGCAACACCAGAGGCAAGGTGACTTTGTCCCCAAACAATCAAGCTGAACGGCACGGCATTATTCAGAAAACCCATAATAAAAAACAGCTGCCAAGCCTTGCGCGTCCACGGCATCTGTATCCCTAAAGACTTCAGACAGAGCAGCAATACTGCCGCACCAATGCTCACCCGTGCGAAAACAATGGTCATGGTCGGCAGTTCCTCGACGGCAACACCAACAAAGAAATACGATCCACCCCACAACAAGGACAACAACAGCAAAAGCAGCCATTCAAACGGAGTCATTGTTGCATGCACTGTTTTTGTCTCAACCGTCATTCTCTATAGCCCGTAATACTCCAAGAATCCGCCAGTTGTTTCAGCAAAGATTGCAAAAACACCCAATATAGCCGATCATAGTCGTCACTGTATATCTTTGCAGCCGAAAAGTTGCGCAATTCCTGTCTGCTGCTGTCCATGGCGTGAAACCCTGCAAGCTCTGCTTGTGGCAGTGGCGATACTGGCCTTTCTTCTGCAAAATAAGGCGCGCGAAAAACCAGCATCTCAGCCGAATTCAACAGCAAGACATTCCCTGCCGCATCACGGATATACAGATAGATAGGCGACTTGCCCAATGGAATTTTTGTGGCCGGAACAGAAAGCACCACCGATGAGGCAGTCGTCTCAATATATCGCTCGAATTTTCCCCAACGTAGCATGAAACCATGCAGGCTACTATCGCTTGCAACACCAGACACAACAATGCTGTATCTTGGTTGATCTATCAGCAATGACGCACCAAAGACAGATTTGCCTCTGGTATCCTGTAGTGCATTTGACCAAAACTCCGTATTCGATTGTGCGATTTTTGGCGCAACCGTATCAATGCGAATATCAACACGCTTCTCGGTAACATTACCCGCCGGGTCTTGCGCCTGTACTTCCAGCGGATAAACACCATCAAGCGGTGCAGCAGGCAGCAACACTCGCCACCGTCCACCCTGCCCAATCGTGGTCTCGGCACGAAAATCTCCAAAACGCACCCGAACAATCGCATCGGCTTCACCCTGTCCACTGAAAACGAGTGTACGTGCTGCTTCCACTGCATTGATCACATTATCCTCGGCGACGGGATCCAAGCGTAACTCTGGTGCAACAAAATCAATGACCAGTGCGCTCTGGTGCGACAGCGAAATATTGCCTGCCTGATCAACACTGCTCAGACGCAAGTCATAATCGCCTTGCTGCAAAAAAGGCGTTTGCCAAGACCAAGAACCGCTCTGAGCCACTTGGACTATTACTGCTTCTTGTCCAGCAAGAATAATATGCACTTCAGAACCCGCCTCGGCAGAACCACTCAAAACCGCTTGATGCATATTAAACGCATTGCGCTGCAAACCTGGTGCTGACGGCGGAGTCAAATCAATCGTCAACTGGGCAAAAACAAGCTGCTCGGATATCTCACCGTAACTATCTGTACTCTGTAGCCAAAAATCTCGATGCACGCCTTCTGGCAAAATCACAACCCCATTGCCATAGCGCGTGGCAGACCAATTTGGCGCACCATTAAAACGATACCTCCACGGCTGAGTATGATCCAAGGCAACAACCTGAACCTCTGGACTGTTACTGTACAAATTCCCATCCTGATCATCAAAAACGACTTTGGGTGCAATCGGTGCACGATCCTGCACCGCAACATGAAAGACCTTCTGCACTGTAGCCTCACCATCGCTGGCATGCACCGTCAGCAGATAAAGATTATCATAATCATCGTCCTCTGGCTGCTCGTAATCTGGCGGCTTCTGAAAACGCAATTGGCCATATTCATCAATACTGAAAAGCCCATGATCCCGCCCTGAAAGGCTATATTCAATAGGATCTCCGTCTGGGTCATGCGCCTGAATTTCCACGATAACACTATCCTTACCCTCCAGAATCACCTGTTCGGATGATGTGCCTGCCGCAAATACTGGCGCACGGTTGCCCTGCTTGATCAATACCTGAACCGTGTGGCTTGCCTGCGCGCCAAAACTATCTTTTGCATAAATAACCGCCTCGTAAGTCTGTCCAATCTGAACAGCCGCATCGATCACACGCAACGCGCCAGTCTGGTCAATCTCAAAATAAGCTTGGCTCGATTCCGCTAAGCTATACACCAACGCACCATCATCCTCAGCAGTAAATTCATCCAGCAAATTATTCTCAGCAGACACGTGATAGGTCAAGAAAAGGGGCAATGTCGTCAAGAAATATGGCACGGCATTTTGCGGTTCAACAGTAACTTTGGAAGCAGTGTTTTCTGTTTTACTCTCTTCCAGCACCTCAGGACTGAAGGCAGAATACTGCTCTCCCTCGGCGTTCCAGACAAAACCGTGCAATTCTCCTGAATTTTGCGAGGTCACATTATTCGGGATATACCAAAACAGTAAATCATCGCCAGCGCCCTCGTTCAATCGCCACGGAATTGCAGCAACGGGTCTATCCACTGAAAAGACCTCGTCCTTGAACAGGCTTCGTAGATTGATTTCTGTGGCATGACCAAGAATATCCTGATACAGGCGATGCCCCCATGACGCTCCACTACGCAAAAGATCAAGAGAGCCATCATGATCAAAATCAGCGAAACTCATCGTAGTTTGCCCGATATCCGAAACAAAAAATGACTGTTGATTAAAGGTTTTGAGCAGACTTGAAAAGACCGCCTCTGTGGTACGCTCCTTAAATTCGGCATTGAATATCCTGAGCTGATCCGCCGCGCCCATATAACGGCCTGAGACAACAATCTCTAGCGTGCTATCCCCATCAAGATCAACAATATTCACACTGCTAAATTCTTGAAACAAGGTGTGCACTTCGCCCAAGTCTGTCATTGAGACCTGTTGAAAACCCCCGCCCTGCCCGCCGATTGCATACTGTAATGACTGTCTGCCATTATCCGTGGCAAGATGGACACGATCCAGCCAACCATCAGCATTCAAATCAGCAAAAGCATAGGTTTGTCCTACATCGAAAGTCCCAAAGGTTGAACTTTCCACCTGCTGGTACAGGCCGCTATCGCGGTTGGAAAGATACGCAACCGAGCCCTGACTACCCGAGAAAATAATATCAGACACACCATCATGATTAAAATCCTCCGCAAACACCTGCTGGATTTTTCCGACTCGCTCATAAAGCTCTGCTGTTCTTTCAGGATGCAGAATATCGGATTGATCAAAAAATTCTTCACCAGCAGCCTGCTGAAGTTGGGTAGTGGCAACGGCAAACCCATCCTGTTCAGGATCATTACCACCTTCCTGAATGAGATGGCTTGCCGCCTGCATAGCAAATTTTTCTTCTATTGCTTCAACACCAATAGATACCGAAGAAGCATCAAATAAAAATCTTCTTTCAAGAGAAATAATCAACTGATTTAACAAAATACACCCCTCTTATCAAAGGGATGATATGAATGATTCGCTTT
>JAHDDM010000021.1 GCA_020629355.1 Rhodospirillaceae bacterium | reverse complement strand
AATCGCGGTGACGAGTCCAGCACCGACCGTACGTCCACCTTCACGAATCGCAAAGCGTAAACCCTTGTCCATGGCAATCGGCGCGATAAGTTCGACATCCATCGTGATCGAATCACCTGGAACAACCATCTCCGTTCCCTCTGGCAACGTCACGGAACCCGTGACATCCGTCGTTCTGAAATAGAACTGCGGACGATAGTTCGAGAAAAACGGCGTATGACGACCACCCTCATCCTTGTTCAGGATATAGCACTCACAGCTGAACTTCGTGTGCGGCTTGATCGAACCAGGCTTCGCCAATACTTGACCACGCTCAACATCCTCACGACCAACACCACGCAACAAAACACCAACATTGTCGCCAGCCTCGCCCTGATCCAACAGCTTGCGGAACATCTCAACACCAGTACAGGTCGTCTTCGCCGTATCACGGATCCCGATAATCTCAATCTCCTCACCAACCTTCACAACACCTGTCTCAACACGACCCGTCACAACCGTGCCACGGCCTGAGATCGAGAACACATCTTCAATCGGCATCAAAAACGCCTGATCCTTCGGACGGTCTGGCTGCGGAATATACTCATCAACCGCCGCCATCAACTCAAGAATCTTGTCCTTGCCAATCGCATCATCACGGCCTTCCAAAGCTGCCAAAGCAGAACCCGCTACAATAGGAATATCATCGCCTGGGAAATCATAACTGCTCAGCAATTCACGCACCTCAAGCTCGACAAGCTCCAGAAGTTCCTCGTCATCAACCTGATCAACCTTGTTCAAAAATACCGCAATCGCTGGAACGCCAACCTGACGCGCAAGCAAAATATGCTCCCGGGTCTGAGGCATCGGACCATCCGCGGCATTCACCACCAGAATCGCTCCATCCATCTGAGCAGCACCCGTGATCATGTTCTTGACATAATCCGCGTGACCAGGGCAATCAACGTGCGCATAGTGACGCGCTGCCGTCTCGTACTCAACGTGCGCCGTATTGATCGTAATACCACGAGCCTTCTCTTCAGGCGCTTTGTCAATATTACTGTAATCCATGAAATCAGCACCGCCGCTTTCCGATAAAACCTTTGTAATTGCAGCAGTTAGCGTCGTCTTACCATGGTCAACATGCCCAACCGTGCCGATGTTGCAGTGCGGCTTAGTCCGTTCAAATTTTTCTTTCGCCATGAGAGTACTCCTAAAAAAAATTTCAAAGTTTTTGCCCTAACAAAACCCGTATTCAGACCGAAAAGAACTCTAGCGGGGGAATACCTGCTTAAGTTCCAAAATTCAATACTGTTTTGATGACGAGTTTATGCCAAGCCTATAGCATCGACTAAAGACCGCAATTGCGCATAAAAGTCAAGAGTTAAAATCCACGAAAATCACAATCAATCGCAAAAATCGCGATAGGCTAAGACAACTCGCCCAAAAGCTGAAATTCCGCACAGTCCCGCAAAGACAAAGGCAAGCTCGGCATAATAGTTTGGGATCAGACAAACCAACAAACAGAAGGCTATGGTTTCCGTACCTTCAATCAGGCCGCCAAGATGAAAAAAGCTTTTTTCGCCCCGTACAGAGGTTTCAAGACCGCGTTTGGCGGCGATAATGGCATAGGCCAAAAAGCTGCTGCTGCTGGCGATAAAGCTCGCCAACAACAGAACACTCGGTACAGCATTCTCTGGTGCATTATAGAGCGCAAAAGCCACGGGAATACTGGCATAGAATATAAAGTCCGCCACAATATCGCTGTAACCACCGAAATCTGTTGCGCCATTCAGCCGCGCAATAACACCATCAAGACCATCCAGAACGCGATTCAGGACAATCAAGCCTAGCGCAAGATAAAATGCTCCGTACGCTATCGAAACCACAATAACAGGAATCAGTAAAGCACCACACAAAGTAACCGCATTCGCACTGATGGGCAATCGGCGTAAAAGGGATTCGTTTGCCTGAAAAAAACGATTGATGGATGGGCGTAAATACGAATCAAGCATGTGATTATTTTCTCTTTATCGCTCACGGCAGGCAGGTCATGCCTTACGGCTGTTGACCTGCCGCCTACGCGGGTGCGCCGCTTCGCGGCGGCTTCGCCTGTCGTTGGTTTTACCAACGACCAATCCATCAACAACCTCGTTATTCCGCTTTTCGTTTAGACTTCAACGCAAACCACGGAATCGAGACCAGATACAGACAACAGACTCCCGTCCAGACATGCCACGGCAATTCTATCGCCAATAGCAGTATGCCTAACAACAGCAACAGTAAAACCGTGCGATATTGTGTTGGCATCCGCAATGTCTTGGGCGAGAAGGTTGGGATTGAACTCACCATCATCAAGCCGATAAAAACAAGCCACCCGATATAGAACGGTGCAATAAAGCCATGATGGGTCAACTCTGGTACAATTTGCAGTACAGCCAAAGGCATCAGGCAGAGCATCCCACCAGCAGGGGCGGGAATACCACGAAAGAACGGCTCAGGCTTGCGCGCGGGATCAGGACTAAGGTTCGCAACATTAAACCGTGCCAATCTTAGGCAGCAGGACATGCTAAACAGCAGCATTGCCGCCCAGGCAATACCGTTAAGCGGTGCAGGAGCATCCGCAAAAATACTGAAATAGACAATAAAGCCTGGTGCAACTCCGAAAGCGACAAAGTCCGCCAGAGAATCCAGCTCGCCGCCAAATTGACTGGTGGCTTTCAGCCAGCGTGCCACAGTCCCATCCAGACCATCGAGAATCCCTGCCGCAAGGATAAAGGCCAAAGCGCGCCCTGCCTCGCCGTCAAGCGCGTAACGTACGGCAGTTAAACCTGCACAACAGCTTGCCAGTGTCAAAAGGCTTGGAAGAACAGAATTTACGGAACGTCTACGGCGTTTTGGCGGGTTCATGTTTTTATCACCTCAGGCCAACCAGATTCTGGCAGAGTACCCAGATGCCCCAATACCGTCTGCCCCGCAATCATGCGCTGTCCCACAGCAACACAGACAGCAGAGTCGGTGGGGACATAGACATCAACGCGACTGCCAAAACGGATCAGGCCAAACCGCTCGCCAGCAGCAAGAGGCTGGCCTTCGTCAAGATTACAGATGATTCTCCGTGCGACCAGACCCGCAATCTGGACAAAAGCGATTGAGACCTCTTCGCCTTCCAAGCGATATTTTGTCCGCATGGTGACCATCTGCCGTTCATTTTGCGTTGAGGCCTTATCCAGCGAAGCATCCAGAAAGCTGCCCGGATAATAGCCTAAATCTGTTACCGTACCAGCACAGGGCGCGCGATTGACATGGACATCAAAGACATTCATAAACACGCCGATTTTCAATGCTCTGGAATAGGGTAGAGGAATTTCATCTGGCACATCGACTTCTTGCACCTCGGCGACAATTCCATCGGCAGGGCTAATCAGTAACCCCTCGCCTTGTGGTGTATGCCGCGCGGGATCACGGAAGAAATATACGCACCACAAAGTAAGAACTATCCCAACAAACCCTAAAAAGTCGTTCAGCCACAGCAACAAAAAAGCCGCCACCGCAAAGAGCGCGATAAAAGGATACCCCGCAGGATGAATCGGATGCAGTATGGGACTGACAATTTTGCGCAATCGCTCAAGCATATAGAACTGCTCCTTGGATATTGAGGTATTGAGTTATTTCGGGACTTTCAAGACCATACCAGGCTTTAAGTCTTTATGGCTGGAAATCTGGTCTTTATTTGCCGCAAGGATTTTCTTATGCTTCGTACCGTCATTATACGCCCGTTGCGCCAAAGCCCACAGACTGTCGCCCCTTTTGACCGTAATCGTTGGCACAGCAGCATCTGGTTGCGGTGCAGTCTGTACCGGAGCTTCTTTCGGTGCTTTTGCTGCTGTGGATGCTGGTAGCTCAAGCGAAATAACCCGCCGCCCAACTTCCAGACCATCACGAATTTGCAGCATGGTGAACTCTCCAGTGCTACCACTAATATTGGAAATGGGCACGGTAACTTGCCAAAAACCCGCCGCATCCGTTAGCGTTTCACGGGGTGGGTTACCATCAACAAAAGCACGAATGACTATATCAGGGGTAGCCTGACCTTGCGCAGAAATAGATTTGCCGTCTTTCCCAAGCTTCACCTTGCCGATTTTCAGATCAACCACGGGGCTATCGACAATAATTTTTTGCGGTTCAACCTGTTGCGGCTCTTCTACCTTGGGTGCTTCTGCTACAACAGGCTCTTGAACGGGCTCTTGTGCTGGAACAACCGCTGGTTCAGTTACCTGAATCACCTCTGTTTGTACTGCTTCCACCACGCCAGAAAAACTTAAATCCTTTGCCATATTCGGGCTTTGCATCAACCGCAAACCGCGTTGTGTGCTGGCGGCATAAACAACAGCCTGAGCATTCGGCAAGGCGCTATCATCATCTAAATCAACACCGCCAAGATCAATCAAAAGCTGCTCGTCTGGTGTATTATCGGCAAAGCCCTGAAGTCGCGCGCTAATACGCATAATATACTTACCCGCCTGTAGTCCTGCGCCTTGGGTATAAATCCAGTCACCCTCGATATCCGCTTGCGTTTCGGCGAATGGCGCCTGATTCAGGCTTAAAATAATAGTTGCACCAGCAGTAGCTGTACCAGAGAAAATCGCCGAACCATTCCTGTTGATACGCACAATATCAAAGCTCGGCGCCAGTTCCTGCGCGGGCAAGCCAGAAATCTGCTGTTGCTTCCCTTGCTGAGCAGGCGGCTCAATCTGAAGGACAAGCGCCACAAGACCAAGCACAATCACCAAAGCCCCGATAGAACCTGTGATCCAGCGGCTGTGTTTTTTCAAAAACGACTGTTCAGGATTTTCAAATTCTTCGGCCATATTGCTCTCTAAGGTCTAAAGTGTATATTTCCTGCACTTGATTACAGGATACTCTATCCATAAGGGAATTACCCCTGAAACGCAACGTCTGCAAGTAGTTTTACACCTAAGCATAATATAGACTCGACTGTCTGTTGCCGAATACTCTGTCGCGCGCCTTTCAGCACCAGACTTTGCGGTAAGGTTGCCGAATATCCGAATTCGGGATGATAGATGCTGGCAGCAAGAAAAACAGTGCCCACAGGTTTGGCCTCGCTTGCAGCAGGACCTGCAACACCCGTTGTCGCAAGCCCAAGACAGGGGCCTTGGCATAAGCCAGAACCACCAAGGGCAGCGGATTGTGCCATTCCATGAGCAACCTCTGCACTTACGGCGCCAAATTCCGCAATCAGCGTTTCGGGTATCTGCAATGTCGTGCATTTCGCCGCATTGGCATAGACAACATGGCCTTGCAGGAACACGTCCGAGCAGCCTGCAACATCGGTAACAGTTGCACTGAGCAGGCCGCCAGTACAGGATTCAGCGACAACAAGACCAACGCCTTGCTTACGGAGCACATCAATCAGTTCTGCTGCATTCATTTGGACACCTCTATTTACATAGGCCCTGTGTCTAACCAAGCCAGTATCCCTAGGCCGAATAGACCCGCATAGACACCTGCCAACAGATCATCGAGCATGACTCCGAAGCAGTTGTTCATGCGCCTGTCAACGATGTTGATCGGAGAAGGCTTCGTAATATCAAACAGGCGGAACAGTACGAATCCTATCCCCAACGATACTGGATCATGGGGCAAAAAGCACAGAGTTAAGCTTATCCCTGCCACTTCATCAACGACAATTTCTTTGGCATCGTGGCTTTGGCGTGTGCGTTGATACAGAAAAATACTCAACGAACCAACAACAATGATTGCAACGGTAAACAGATACAATGCCTGAGTGCCGAAAAAGAACACAATACCCCACAATATCGGCATGGCCGCAATCGTACCCATCGTACCAGAGGGCGCAATACGCCCGACCCCGAACCATTCTGCTATCATGGTCACAGGCAGGTCGTACCAATGTCGTTCTGTTTGATTCATACACATCGCCTAAGAGTTACCGTGACCTGTGATGCAATGGCTTCGCGGGCATCGATAAAACCCAAGCCTTCGCTAGTGGTGGCTTTAATTGCTATCTGTTTTGGCGCAAGACCCAACAAAACACAAAGCCTTTCTTGCATGGCCTGACGATACGGGCCAATTTTTGGCGCATCCGCAATGATGGTAATATCAATATGCCGTATGACAACCCGCGCCTGCTGTAGTCTGTTGCGGGCATATTCCAGAAAATTTTGCGAATTACAGTCTTTCCATTGCGGGTCACTTGGTGGGAAATGCTGGCCTATATCCCCCGCCGCAATCCCGCCTAGGAAAGCATCAACCAGAGCATGCAGGACAACATCACCATCACTATGCCCAATCAAGCCAAAGCGGTGCGGAATGAGTATTCCCCCCACCGCAATATCTTGTGGTGCGCTTTTGATATCCATGCGATGCAAATCGAATCCAGCACTATATATCGTCTCGCTGAGGTTCTTTTCAGCGCGGATAAGATCATCAGGGTAAGTGATTTTGAAATTTTCGACACTGCCTGCAATACGATACAAAGGAATACCAGCAGCAGAACAAAGCGCGGCTTCGTCATGGGCGGTATTATCGGACATTGCACGCAAAGCATGATAGCGAAAGCCTTGCGGGGTCTGTGCCAAGCAATAGCCCTCGCGGTTGGCATCCGCCAGAGTCTCACGGTACTTCAGAGCATCCGGCAGAGGCAAGGTTGGGATTACGGCAGGATGCTCAGCAAGAGCATCAACCAAACGCACGATTAAATCTTGTGGCACAAAAGGCCGCGCGGCGTCGTGGATCAGGACACAATCATCATCGGATAGGTTTAACGCTTGCAGACCGCTCTGGACCGAGACCGCGCGCGTATCACCGCCAATACAGAACGGCCGCAAGCCCTCTGGCAGATACCGCAAATTATCGAATAAAGCTTGATGTCCCGCGTCAATCACCACCTGAATGCGCTCTGGCATGATCAGATCACAGGCACACAAAGCGTCTAATGTCTGCTCAAGTATGGTCTTGCCGCCCAAGAGACAATAGGCTTTGGGAATACCCATTCCCAATCTCATACCCTGACCAGCAGCCACCACCACCACAAAAACAGCACCACTGCCCTTATCTTTTTTTCGCACCTCTTGACCCACAACCCTTCCTCTCAGATTCTCAATAGAGAATAGCTCTTCGCATATTACATTGCAAATTGCGAATTTTCTAAACAATACATGCAGATAATAACTTTATGCTTCAATATATAGCCAGCCTCACATAAATTGATCATATGGGACTGGCTATAGGAGCGCGCATGCGCTGCCCCCGCGGAGCCAAGGCCGTAAGGCCAACAGGAATTGCTCTTGAGGAGGGAGCATAAATCCGTTACATCATGAGCATGGAATCGCTCTTAAAACATAATGGCCTTTGGGGTCTGGCAGCTATCGCGCTGTTTCTGTTTGGTATCACAACGCTGTATCAGTCTCCGAATGGCACTCAAGGCTGGCGGCTCAGTGGCGATTTCGATAATATTGGCGATCTTAAAGTGGACAGCAAAGTCATGCTTTCAGGCTTTTCTGTCGGCAGGGTAGAATCGCTACAGCTGCAACCTGACTTGAAAATTCGCGTGACCATGCTGCTGGATGATGGCCTTGAAGTCCCTGATGACAGCGACTTACGAATACAGACCACGGGTCTTTTCAGCACGCCGCATTTGGCCTTGATGCCTGGTGGTGGCTTTGATCTTTTAGAAGACGGTGATCAAATAGCCTTTACACAATCCAGTGTTGATTTCATTGCCCTGTTTGAGCAAATTGTGACAGAGGCCAGCACAGAAGAAAATATAGAGGAGAACACCCCACAATGACACGCGGAATTTTTGAAACCCTTTTAGGCGCGATTGTCCTTTTGGTGGCATTGAGCTTTGCCGGCTATGTCTATTCAGCACGCGAGACCGCACCGAACGACAGCTACGCATTAAGCTTACGCTTTAACAATGTCCAAGGTCTCAAACCCGCGACTGAAGTACGGCTTGGCGGGGTCAAGATTGGCGAAATTAAGGCTCTTGATCTGGATACGGTCTCTTTGCAGGCTGTGGTGACTATCGCGGTGGATGCAACCGTACAGCTGCCTGTGGACAGCCGTGCGGAAGTTGCAACAGCAGGGCTGCTGGGCGGCAATTTCCTGAATATTCTTCCAGGCACATCCACAGAGCGACTGGTGGCAGGTGCAGAGATTACCAGGACAAAAGACCCCGTGTCTTTGGAAGACCTTTTGGGACAGGCAATTTTTGCGCTCACAGAGGAATGATGTTCCGATTGTTCTTTCTTGCTTTTCTGCTTCTAAGCGTTGAAGCCAATGCACGCGAAGCCAACCGCGAAGACTACTTGGAGCGTGATACAGCAAAGCTTGCGATACTGGATAAAATCACGGCACGGGTTGAGAATATCGAACTACAGGTTGGTGAGAGCACTGTGATCGGCAGCCTGGAACTTGCACTGCAACGCTGTGCGGAAACCCCAATGGAATATACGCCTGAATCCATCGCTTTTGTCACCCTTGGCGAACGCCTTAATGAAAGCAGTACCGCAAAGCCGCTGTTCAACGGTTGGATGTTTGCCTCATCACCAGGACTGTCTGCTTTAGAGCATCCTGTGTATGATGTCTGGGTTGTGGATTGCTTTTGACATGAAAAAACCATCAATCCGCATATTAGGCAGTCTTCTGGTGACTGGAATGCTCGTAAGCTGTGCCACCGATGGGCGGATCACAGACTTTGTGCCTTCGGCGTTGTTTTTGAAGCATAACGAGGACTCTGCCTATCCGAATATCAATTCCGTTCCCCAAAAGCCCGATGCACGCCTACAGAAATTCAGTACAGCTGATCCAGAGATTACGAACTTACGACAAGAATTAGAATCGAAAAAAGACGCTCTTGAGCAATCCAACCCACCCGAACAGAGGATATATAATGACCCGAAATGGTCTCTTGACGAATAGACTACGCATTGGCGTGATGGGCTTAGGTACGGTGGGACAAGCCGTGATCAGGCTATTGCAAAACAATGCGGATTTATACGCTAAACGCACAGGTTGCGTACTCGAAGTGGTTGCCGTGAGCGCACGAAGCAAAAATCGTGCACGTAGTGTAGATATTTCAGCCTATCAATGGTTTGATGACCCTTGCGCCATGGTATCTGAAGTGGACATGATTATCGAGGTTGCAGGCGGCCTTGAACCTGCTGGCAGTCTGGCACAGGCGACTTTGGCGGCGGGGAAACATTGGGTCAGTGCCAACAAGGCTTTACTGGCAGAAAATGGCCGCGAACTGGTGGCATTGGCACAAAAGACGGGTGCCAATATGGGCTTTGAAGCCGCCGTCTGCACTGCAATCCCCATAGTAAAGACCTTGCGCGAGGCCATGAGTGCCAACCATGTTGATTCCGTACAGGGGATTTTCAATGGCACGTGTAACTATATCGCAGCGCAAATGGCGGCAGGATTGGATTTCGATATCGCTTTGAAAGACGCCACAGAAAAAGGCTACGCTGAGGCTGATCCCACACTCGATATTGGCGGCGGGGATGCCGCCCACAAGACTGCGTTAATGGCAGGGCTCATGGCTGGCGGCATGGCGGATTTCTCTGAGGTGCATATCGAAGGGATCAACAATCTGCCCGAAGGTGTTTCGGCACATTTGGCGACACGGGGTTATGCCCTGAAGCTTTTGGGACAATGCCGTCCGCAAGGCTCTGAGGGTTGGGCGGTTTGGGTCTATCCTGCTGCCGTACCAGAACATCATCCCCTTGCGCGGATTGATGGCGTAACAAATGCCGTGGCCTATCACGGTGATGCAGCAGGTGCAGGAATGCTGCAAGGTGTTGGTGCGGGGGGCATGGCAACGGCCTCGGCGGTGATGGCCGATGTGCTGGATAGTGCGGCAGGGCGTGGTGTTATTGCTGGTGGATTAACTGCTGAACCTTTGACAGTCATTCCAATACAACAGCGTATCGGTGACTATCTGGTGATCGGAGCAGAAAGCAATCCCATTTGGCAGGAATATCAAACACAATCACTATCGGGGATGCTTTTGGTACAGAATATTCGCGAATCCGAACTGTGCCGCATACTGGAAAGCACTCAACATGACTATTGGATCAGAACAGAAGGACAAGAATAATGAAGATCAGCGATACGCTTTGGATAGCTGGCGAAGCCAGCCGCGCGGCAGCAGTCGCCAGCTTTGATTGGGTTGGACGTGGACAAGAGAAAGCCGCCGATGCAGCCGCCGTAGATGCCATGCGCACTACTCTCAATGTCGCCAATATCGCGGGCAAGGTGGTGATAGGCGAAGGCGAGCGGGATGAAGCCCCAATGCTGTATATCGGCGAAGAAGTCGGCAATGGTGACTTTGCGGTGGACATTGCCCTTGACCCGCTTGAAGGCACGACGCTGTGTGCTGAAGCGCGGTCTGGCGCAATGGCAGTAATCGCTTTGGCGGAACGTGGCGGATTATTGCACGCACCCGATGTCTATATGGAGAAAATCGCCGCCGCCACTGGACTCGAAGGCGTGGTTGATTTGGATTTCAGTGTCTCTGAAAACATCAATCGCCTTGCAGAAGCCCTCGACAAGCCTATCTCAGAAGTGCAGGTCTGCATGTTGAAACGTGAACGGCACCAGACACAGATACAGGAAATTCGCCGCATTGGTGCAAAATTGGTGCTGATTGATGATGGTGATATTGCCGCGGCAATTCAAGTCGCAACAGGGGCGGGTATTGATCTGTATCTGGGTAGCGGCGGCGCACCAGAAGGGGTTCTGAGCGCGGCGGCCTATAAATGCCTTGGCGGAGTTTTCCAAGGCCGTCTGCTATTCCGCAATGATACCGAACGCGAACGGGCGGCTAAATGGGGCGTGCGTGACCTGAACCGAAAATATGACATACATGACCTCGCCATGTCCGATGTGGTCTTTGCCGCCACTGGCGTCACCGATGGCTCGTTAGTATCAGGAGTCCAGCCTGGCGATTCTGGCTTTATCACCGAAACGCTTTTGCTGGATTCCGCATCAAACCGCCGCCTGTTGATCGAGGAAGACCGTGGCTAAACAACTTTCTATCGCTGGACGTGTTTGGCAATTTACAGACGGTGCACAAGAAATTTCGGTTCAAGATTTTGCCGAACATCTTTTGCAACAGCGCGGAGTCACCAGTCCCGAAACCTTCCTGCATCCCACACTCAAGGCATTGATGCCAGACCCTGTCCTGATTCCGAATATCACCAAAGCAGCAGAGCGACTGGCAGACGCCATTATCGCCGATGAAGGGGTCACCATCATTGCCGATTTTGATGTCGATGGTGCATCTTCGGCAAGCTTGCTGTT
>JAHDDM010000020.1 GCA_020629355.1 Rhodospirillaceae bacterium | reverse complement strand
TGCCAGCGCGGAAAACCGTAGCCGTTGATCATCACCACATCAATATCAGCCGCATTTTGTGCGATGCCTTCACTCAATACTTTTGTTGCTTCGGATTGCATCGTGACAAGAATACGCTGCATGATTTCGTCGTCACTAAAATTCTGCGTTTTAATGTTCTTTCGTGTCCGTTCATGTTCGATAATGGCGGTTGCTTCAGGATTTTCTTGCTGTATGCCTTCTTGATACAGATACCAGCCCTTATTTGTTTTGCGGCCGAAGTGTCCAGCCTCACAGAGTTTATCGGCTATGGCGACGTAGCGCTCGTTTGGGTCACGAGATGCGGCGCGGCGTTTACGCATAGCCCAAGAAATATCAAGGCCCGCCATATCCTGCATTTCAAAAATTCCAATAGGAAAACCAAAATTACGCATGACACGGTCAATGTCAGCGGGAGACGCGCCGTCTTCGAGCAGATAATCGGTTTCGCGGCGATAGGCAGACATGATCCGATTGCCGATAAATCCATCACAGACGCCAGAGAGCACTGCTATTTTGCGCAATTTCTTTGCCAAGACTGCTGCGGTTGCCACGACATCATCGGCGACTTGATCGGGCAGGATAATCTCAAGTAGCTTCATAATATGGGCGGGCGAGAAGAAGTGCAGCCCAATGACTCGACTTGGGTCTTTCAGACAATGTGCGATTTCATTCACATCCAGATACGAAGTATTTGTCGCCAGAATAGCGGTTTTTCGTGTCACTTGTTCGAGTTGGGTGAATACGGCTTTTTTGGTCTCCATGTCCTCAAAGACGGCCTCGATCACGAGATCAGCATTCGCCAGAGAGCTGTAAGCATCTGAAGCAATAAAGTTCCTGTTGTATTGTATACGCTGTTCAGCAGTAATAATGCCGCGCTTCTGGCTTTGATCGAGCAAGGAGCAGACATGATCAAATGCTTTTTCTACTGTTTCGGTCTCGCGTTCAATCAGCACCACGGAGAAACCGCTCAGCAAGCAGGCTGTCGCAATCCCGACCCCCATCGTGCCGCCGCCAACGATCCCGATATGGGAAAGCGGGCGCGTATCACCCTTGCAACGCGGATCAGACAGCGTTGCCCTTTCGGCAAAGAAAACATGACGCAGAGCTTTTGACTGTGTGGATTCCTTCAAGCTAAGAAAAGCGCGGCGTTCTGCACTGAGTGCCTCTTCAGCATCCAGATTCAGCGCATTTTCTATCGCTTTTACCGCAGCGTGAATCGATTCCTGACCACGGGCTTTGGCACGAATTTTTTCTTTGGCTTTTTCAAACGCCTCGGCGTTTTCTGGCAAGAGCCACGGCTTTTGTAAAGTTTTCACCCATTCGCCCTGCAATAGTTTTTTTGCCTCAAGCGTAGGGTTGTCCTCTGTAATTTGATCAATCAATCCAGCCTCAAGGGCTTTTCCAGCCGTAATCGGCTTGCCACCAGAAACCATCGTCAAGGCCAGTTCTGCCGCAACAAGACGGGGCAAACGCACTGTACCACCTGCACCAGGGATCAAGCCAAGAGTGACTTCGGGCAAGCCAAATCGGGTGTTCGTTTTGGCTACTCTGGCGTGGCAGGCCATGGCGAGTTCCAGACCGCCACCCAAAACCGTGCCATGCATTGCTGCAACCCAGGGTTTGCAGGCATTTTCAATCGCCAACAGAACATCAGGCAAGTGTGGCGAGGCAGGAGGCGCATCAAACTCTCGAATATCGCCACCCGCGACAAAAGTCCGTCCCGTGCATTGTACGATAACCGCCTGAACTTCAGGATTTTGGTCGCAGGTTTCCACTGCTTCAAGAAGACCTTTCCGCACGGACTGAGACAGAGCATTAACCGGTGGATTGTCGATGGTGACAATCGCAAAATTATCGGTATATTCTACGGAGACAGTCATGGGTGAGACACATCCATATTATTGAAATGCCTGTATTCCAGTTTGCGCCCGTCCCAAAATCAACGCGTGAACATCGTGCGTACCTTCATAGGTATTGACGGCTTCTAAATTTATCATGTGACGAATAACGCCATATTCATCCGAAACTCCATTGCCGCCGTGCATATCCCGTGCTTCACGGGCAATGGCGAGGGCTTTGCCGCAATTATTACGCTTCATCAGGCTGATGAGTTCTGGCGCGAGAGAATGATCATCGAACATTCGTCCCAAACGGAGCGCGCCCAATAGACCAAGGCTAATTTCGGTCTGCATATCAGCGAGTTTTTTCTGTACCAGTTGCGTTGCCGCAAGAGGCTTACCGAACTGTTTGCGCTCAAGAGTATATTCTCTGGCGGCAAACCAGCAGGCTTCTGCTGCACCCATTGCACCCCATGCGATGCCGTATCGCGCACGATTCAGACAGCCAAAGGGACCGGCAAGGCCAGAAGCATTGGGCATGAGATTTTCTTCAGGGACGAAAACTTCATCCATCTGGATCATGCCCGTCACCGAGGTGCGGAGGCTGAATTTGCCGTCAATTTTAGGCGTTGCCAGTCCTTTTGCGCCTTTTTCCAGAATGAACCCTTTAATCTTACCCTCGTGAGCATCGGATTTTGCCCAAATAATCAAGACATCGGCGATGGGGCTGTTGGTGATCCAGTTCTTCGCACCAGAGAGCAGATAGCCGCCATCGACGGCTTTGGCGCGTGTAATCATGCCGCCAGGATCAGAGCCATAATCCGGTTCGGTGAGGCCAAAACAGCCAATCCATGCACCGCTGGCGAGCTTCGGCAGGTATTTTTGTCGCTGTTCTTCTGTTCCATAGGCAAAAATCGGGTGCATCACCAGACTCGACTGTACCGACATACATGATCGATAACCAGAATCGACGCGCTCTACCTCGCGCGCCACCAGACCATAGCTAACGTAATTCGCACCCACCCCGCCATATTCCTCAGGAATCGTTGAGCCAAGCAGTCCCATCTCGCCCATCTCAGTCATAATTTCTGGATCGAATATTTCGTTACGATTCGCAAGAACAACACGAGGCGCGAGATTTTCAGCGCAATAGGCCGCCGCACTGTCGCGGATCATCCGCTCTTCATCGGAAAGCTGGCTCTCGATCAAAAATGGGTCATCCCAAACGAGTTTATCCATTTTGCTGCGGGCGTGTTCTGGCGTGTTCTGCATGGCTCTTCCTTGGCAGTGTTCTGTTTTCTGCAAAGTATGCTATGTGCCTATAAATTTCAAGCATGATATTTTATATTTGAAATACTTTTATGATGATGCTACGCTCCCCATGCTGAAAGATGAGGATGATACTATAATGCGTATAGCGTGCCTTGGTGGTGGACCTGCGGGTTTGTACTATGCAATTTCGATGAAGCTCAGAGACCCGTCCCATGAGGTGACGGTGTTCGAGCGCAATCGTGCCGATGATACTTTCGGCTGGGGTGTGGTGCTGTCCGATGAGACGCTGGAGAATCTGACGAAAAACGATCCTGTGAGCGCACAGGCTATCGGCGAGAACTTTGCCTATTGGGATGACATTGCCCTGCATTTCAAAGGCGAGCGTCTGGTCTCGGGCGGCCATGGCTTTTGCGGCATTGGGCGCAAGAAACTCCTGCTGTTGTTGCAGGAGCGTGCGCGTGATCTTGGTGTGATTCTGGAGTTTGAATCCGAGGTTACCAGTGCTGAGGACTATCGGAGTCAATTTGATCTTGTGGTGGCGAGTGATGGACTGAACTCGAAAACCCGAACACTGTTTGCCGAAACGTTTAAGCCGGAACTAGACGCGCGTCTGTGCCAATTTGTCTGGTTGGGGACGCAACAGAAATTCGCCGATGCCTTTACGTTCATTTTTGAAGAAACCGAACATGGTTGGGTTTGGGCGCATGCCTATCAGTTTGATGCAGACACCGCGACTTTTATTGTTGAGTGCGCGCAAGAGACTTTTGATTCCTTCGGCTTTGCCGATATGAGCCAGCAGGAAAGTATTGCGGTATGCGAAGCGATATTCCAAGCCCATCTTGGCGGTCACTCTTTGATGACCAATGCCCATCATATTCGCGGTTCGGCGTGGATACGTTTTCCACGTGTTCTCTGTGAAAAGTGGAGTCACGAAAATATTGTCTTATTGGGTGATGCTGCGGCTACTGCGCATTTCTCTATTGGCTCTGGAACGAAGCTCGCACTGGAATCAGCCATTGCGCTGGCAGATTTACTGCATACCGAAAAAGATATTCCGACAGCCTTTGCAGCATACGAAGATACCCGTCGTCTTGAGGTCTTGCGCTTGCAATCGGCGGCGCGGAATTCGCTGGAATGGTTCGAGCAGATTGAACGTTACCTGCACCTTGATCCTGTACAGTTAAATTATGCTTTATTAACGAGGTCTCAACGTATTAGTCACGAGAATTTACGCTTGCGGGATGCACAGTGGCTTGCAGGAGCCGAACGCTGGTTTATGAACAAAGCGGGAATGGCGACAGATGCGCCTGTCCGCCCACCGATGTTTACGCCCTATTGTTTGCGGAATATGGCACTGAAGAATCGCATTGTGGTCTCGCCCATGGCGCAATACAAGGCGGTGGATGGGACACCGAATGACTGGCATCTGGCGCATTATGGCGAGCGTGCCAAGGGTGGCGCGGGGCTGGTCTATGTCGAGATGACCTGTGTCAGTGCCGAAGGCCGCATTACCCCAGGCTGTCCAGGGCTGTATGCACCAGAACATGTTCCTGCATGGAAGCGGGTCACGGATTTTGTCCATAGCCATACCGATGCCAAAATCTGCTGCCAAATTGGACATTCAGGGCGTAAAGGCTCGACCCGCATTGGGTGGGAGGGCATGGATCAGCCTCTGCCAGAAGATAATTGGGCACTGGTTTCGGCCTCCGCAATTCCGTGGTCACGGGATAATGCCATGCCACGCGCAATAACAGCCTCTGAAATGTCTGTCATTACAGCACAATTTGTTACCGCTACGGAAATGGCAGAACAGGCTGGATTTGATATGATTGAACTGCATGCCGCGCATGGGTATCTTTTATCATCCTTTATTTCTCCGGTCTCGAATATCCGCACTGATGAATATGGCGGCAGTCTCGAAAATCGGATGCGCTGGCCTCTGGAGGTCTTTTCTGCCATGCGTGCCGTCTGGCCGAAACAGAAACCAATGTCGGTGCGTATCTCTGCCAATGACTGGATAGGCGAGGATGGTATTACACCAGACGATGCCGTTGAAATCGCTCGAATGTTCCGCGAGGCGGGTGTTGACTTGATCGATGTTTCCTCTGGACAGACAACGATTGCGGCAAAGCCTGTTTATGGGCGGATGTATCAAACACCCTTTGCTGACAGGATACGTCATGATGCTGGATTGCCCGTCATGGCAGTGGGCAATATTTACGAGGCTGATCATGCCAATTCGATTCTCATGGCGGGGCGAGCGGACCTCGTGGCCATAGGCCGACCACATCTGGTAAATCCATATTGGACTTTGCATGAAGCGGCGAAAATAGGTGATCGACTGGCTAAGGACTGGTCTTTGCCATACCTTGCTGGACGGGATCAACTTTGGCGACTGGCAGATCGCGAGGCAGAGATGATGAAGGTATGACAATGCAAGGGAAACATGTGATTGTTTCTGGTGGTGGTTCAGGTGTTGGCGCCGCAACGGCTCATGCTTTCGCTGATGCTGGCGCAAAAGTGACGATATTAGGCCGCACGGAAAGTTCTTTAGCCGCGCAAGGATTATCCTATCAGGTCTGTGACGTAACGGATCACCAGGCCGTACTGGATGCTTTTGACCGCGCCAGAGAACAGCATGGGGCAATAAATATCGTGGTTGCAAACGCTGGTGCTGCGGAAAGTGTTCCCTTTGCCCGATTGACCCCGAAAGCTCTGAATGCGATGCTGGCGGTCAATCTTTCTGGTGTTGTGTCCTGTTGGCAGGCTGGACTTCCAGATATGCTGGAATCTGGTTGGGGGCGATTGATCGCCGTGGCCTCAACGGCAGGTCTGAAAGGTTTCCCCTATGTTTCCGCCTATTGCGCTGCCAAGCATGGTGTGATCGGGCTGGTGCGGTCTCTGGCAATGGAATATGCCCGCAAAGGGATTACGGTCAACGCGGTCTGCCCTGGCTATACCGATACGCCGCTATTACAGCGTTCCATTGAGACCATTGTGGATAAAACTGGCCTGTCTCCTGAGGATGCCAGCCAAACGCTGGTGGCGGGTAATCCGCAAGGCCGCTTGATCGACAGCACCGAAGTGGCAGATAGTGTACTTTGGCTTGCCAGCGAGGCGACAGGCGCGATTAACGGTCATGCCCTTTCGGTTTCTGGAGGCGAAATATGAGTCTTGATCAGGAACAACAGGCAAGAGTCCTCTCGAAGGAGCGTTTGCGCTTCTGGCTGAAACTCCTGAAAAGCCAAACTATTATTGAAACTGAGATTCGTCGCCGCTTGCGCGAGGAATTTGCCATGACCCTGCCGCGTTTTGATGTCATGTCGGTCTTGGCGCGCTTTCCCGATGGCCTGAAAATGAGCGAAATCTCTGCCCTGCTGAAGGTTTCGAACGGCAATGTTACGGGTATCGTGGATCGGCTGGCTGAAGATGGTCTGGCTTTACGTCTGGCGGTATCGGGAGATCGACGGGCGCATTCGGTACGCCTGACCGCAGCAGGCGCGGCACTGTTTGAACGGCTGGCTCATGCCCATGAGCTCTGGTTGAATGACATACTTCAACCTCTTGATCATCAAGAATTACATCAAACAGCCATTGTGCTGGAACGCTTGAATACCGCGCTTGAGGAAGCAAAAAATGATCAATGATGTGATACATTTTCAATGTCGTATTGAGGGAACTGTGGCTTATATTGCACTGAACCGTCCAGAGCGCAAAAATCCGCTCACATTCGAGAGCTATGCCGAATTGCGCGACTGGTTTCGCGAGTTGCGTTATACAGACGATATTCATGCCGTGGTGTTCTTGCCGAATGGCGGTAATTTCTCTTCTGGCGGTGATGTCCATGACATTATTGCGCCCTTGACGGAAATGGACATGAAGAGTCTTTTGGCTTTCACCCGCATGACTGGGGACTTGGTGAAAGCCATGCTGAATTGTGGCAAGCCGATTATTGCAGCGGTGGATGGTGTCTGTGCAGGTGCGGGTGCAATTATCGCCATGGCCTCCGACTTACGGATTGCAACACCAGAGGCCAAAGTCGCCTTTCTGTTTAATCGGGTTGGACTGGCAGGCTGTGATATGGGGGCATGTGCGATATTGCCGCGCATCATCGGACAGGGCAGAGCAAACGAACTGTTGTATTTCGGACGCTCCATGACGGCAGAAGAAGGGTACAGTTGGGGCTTTTTCAACCAGATTGTGCCACAGAAAACGCTTGAGACAGAAGCACAGAAATATGCAGAACGTATTGTCTCAGGGCCGACCTTTGCGCACGGAATGACCAAAACCATGCTGATGCAGGAATGGTCCATGTCACTGGAGACAGCTATTGAATCAGAGGCTCAAGCCCAGGCCATTATGATGCAGGGCAAGGACTTTCATCGTGCCTATCAGGCGTTTGCCGCCAAGGAAAAACCGGTTTTTAAAGGTGACTGATGATGGATTGTAGTTTCCTCGATTGGCCTTTTTTTGACGATCAACACCGCAATCTTGCGCGTGATGTCGAATCCTGGGCAAAGGAGAACCTTACAGACATTGATCACGCTGATACAGATGCTACCTGTCAAACTTTAGTACAGAAATTAGGCGCGGCGGGGTATCTTCAGCACACCGCCTCATCAAAGGGAAAACTGGATGTCCGCACCCTGTGCCTGTTTCGGGAGATTCTTGCCCGTCATGACGGCTTGGCAGACTTTGCCTTTGCCATGCAGGGGCTGGGGATGGGTGCAATATCGCTGTTTGGCACGGTGGCACAAAAAGAACAATGGTTGCCCTTAACCCGCACAGGCAAAGCCATTGCCGGATTTGCCTTAACCGAACCACAATCAGGCTCGGATGTCGCCAATTCTACCATGACTGCGACAAAAGACGGGGATAGTTATATTCTGAATGGCGAGAAGACCTGGATTTCCAACGGCGGGATTGCTGATGTTTATACCCTCTTTGCGCGTACTGGCGAAGCTGTAGGGGCAAAAGGACTATCTGCATTCGTCATTCCCGCACAATTAGACGGGCTTGAGATAGTCGAACGTCTGGAAACCATTGCGCCGCATCCTTTGGCAAGATTGCGCTTTACCGATTGCCGAATTCCAGCCTCAGCCCTACTAGGGAATTCTGGTGAGGGTTTCAAAATCGCCATGTCAGTATTGGATATTTTCCGCTCCAGCGTGGCGGCGGCGGCTTTGGGTTTTGCCCGCCGCGCGTTGGATGAAGCCTTGAAACGCGTCACTAGCAGAGAAATACAAGGCGCATCTTTAAGCACATTGCAGTTGGTACAGGGCAAGATTGCTGAAATGGCGCTGGATATTGATGCTGCTGCTTTATTGGTCTATCGCGCGGCATGGACAAAGGATAGCGGCGCTGCAAGAGTCACCCGCGAGGCCGCCATGGCAAAGCTTTTTGCCACCGAACAGGCGCAGAAAGTCATTGATCACGCGGTACAGTTACACGGCGGTGATGGGGTTAAATCTGGTGAAACAGTCGAAAGACTATACCGTGAAATTCGTGCCTTACGCATTTACGAAGGCGCATCCGATATTCAAAAAATTGTAATTGCCAGACAGACAATGCAAAATTGGCAGGCAGGTAATATTGATCAACAGATGGAAACAACAGCATGACCAATCAGATTATTCACCCTGAAGGCTGGCTACCAGCGAAAGGTTATGCCAATGGTGTACTGGCCCATGACGGAGTTCTGCATATTGGCGGGCAAATTGGCTGGAATGCACAGCAGGTATTTGAACATCAAGACTTTGTTGGACAGATGGAGCAGGTCTTGCGCAATATTGCGGATATTGTGACCACGGCTGGAGGGGAAATCAGTGATATTACGCGCCTGACCTGGTTTATCACGGATAAAAAAGCCTATTTAGCCGAACAGAAGGCCGTGGGAGCTGCCTATCGTAAGGTATTCGGCAAGCATTTTCCTGCCATGTCCGTGGTGGTGGTCAAAGAACTGATCGAAGATGCGGCGCTGATTGAAATTGAGGCCACTGCACACCTGAAGGGTCAATGATGAACAAGGTCTTTATTTGCGATTATATCCGTACCGCCATCGGGCGTTATGGTGGTGCGCTGTCTGGTGTGCGTGCAGATGATCTGGCCACTGTCCCCATCTCTGCATTGGTGCAACGCCAGCCTTCGATAGACTTCGCACGGCTTGACGAGGTCATTCTCGGTTGCGCCAATCAGGCTGGTGAAGATAACCGCAATCTGGCGCGAATGGCAGTACTGTTATCCGATTTACCAGAAACTGTTCCTGCCTGTACCATCAATCGTTTATGTGCTTCAGGGATGGATGCGGTGATCATGGCCGCGCGGCAAATTCGATGCGGCGAGGCCGATATGATCATTGCTGGTGGTGCGGAAAGCATGAGTCGCGCGCCTCTGGTGCAGCCAAAACCAGAGGCGGCTTTTTCCCGTACAGCAGAAATTTATGACAGCACCATTGGCTGGCGGTTTGTGAATCCGCGCATTCAGGCTGATTATGGCATCGACAGCATGCCAGAAACCGCCGAAAATGTTGCAGCAGATTTTATGGTATCTCGTGGAGATCAGGATAGGTTCGCGCTTTCGAGCCAGAATCGCGCGGCGACCGCCATTGCCTCAGGCAGGATGGGACAGGAAATCACGCCAGTATCGATCCCACAGCGCAAGGGCGCGCCTGTGATAGTCGCCACTGATGAACACCCCAGAACAACAACCATACAGAAACTGACTGCTTTGAAGGCACCGTTCAGGACAAATGGCACGATCACCGCTGGGAATGCGTCTGGAGTGAATGATGGTGCAGCGGCATTGCTGTTGGCCTCAGAAGATGCCGTGCGTGATTATGACCTTCGCCCTCTGGCGGAATTTGTTGGTGCAGCAGCAGCTGGTGTAGAGCCACGGATTATGGGTATCGGACCAGTGACGGCAACGCAGAAACTTTGCCAGCAGCAAAACCTTCAGCCTACGGACTTTGATCTGGTGGAACTGAATGAGGCTTTTGCTGCTCAGGCCATAGCGGTCTGCCGCGAATTGGAACTTGATCCCTTTGCCGAGCATATCAACCCCCACGGCGGCGCGATTGCATTGGGGCATCCGCTAGGCATGACTGGTGCGCGCCTCATTGGCACGGCAGCACTGGAGCTGTCCGTTACGGAACGTTCCACCGCACTCTGTAGTCTGTGTGTTGGCGTCGGTCAAGGGGTAGCGGTGGCTTTGAAAAAGGTGTAAGTCTGTCCCAACCCGATTCAATGTAAGGATTTGCGATGCCAAAAATTTTCAAAACAGACCGCGCGCTACGATTCGGTGATTGTGACATTTCGGGTACAGCATATTTTCCGTCCTATCTGGATATACTGAATGGTGTCAACGAGGAATTTTGGGGACATCTGGGCTATTCATGGCATACGATTATATGGACCCAGCGCTGGGGGACACCGACAGTACATCTGAGCTGTGATTTTTCAAAGCCGTCTCTTTTCGGCGAAACCCTGTCCTTTGAATTAGGGGTGATAAAGTTAGGCAGGTCATCAGTGACATTGCGCCACCGTATTAGCTGCAAGCAGGAAGTGCGCTGGACGAGTACTCAGGTTTTGGCGGCGAGTGATCTGGATAAACATACCTCGATTCCTTGGCCAGAAGACGTCAAGCATACCCTTGAGGCATGGCTTACAGACCAGGAAACCTTAGGCTTCTAGGGCTTCACATCTGAGACGGCAGGAAGGTGGCTATTGCAGGGATTGCCAGCAAAAGGGCAAGCCTGATAATATCAACAACCCAAAATGGTGTCACTCCACGGAATATTGTTCCAGTAGAAACATTCCCTACGACACCTTTCAGAACAAAGACATTGAGACCTACAGGCGGAGTAATCAGGCTGATTTCAGTCACGACCACCACCACAATACCAAACCAGACTGGATCATAACCGAGGCTCGTCACCAGCGGAAAGAAGATTGGTACAGTGAGCAGTAACATCGAGAGGCTTTCAAATATACAGCCCAGAATAATATAGATCAGCAGAATACAGGCCATGACCTGCCAAGGCGCAAGATCATAGGCCGTGACGGCTGAGAGCTGCTGGCAGGCCAGCAATATTGACGAAATTGGAAAATATCCAGGCACCGATCAGAACCGCGAACAGACTGGCGGCGGTGGTGGCGGTTTCGATCAGCACTGCAAGGGTGTCGCTGAAGCTTAGTTTTTTTCTGGCGAGTGCGATAAGAAAAGCACCCATTGCGCCCATGCCAGCGGCTT
>JAHDDM010000019.1 GCA_020629355.1 Rhodospirillaceae bacterium | reverse complement strand
TTCGCCCTTTACCCCTATCTGCATCAAAATCTTAGGTAAATGGAAGTATCCACTTGTGATTGCGCCGATTTCTGACGCTGAGCGCGTTGTATCGCTATCTCGGCCTGTTCAATAAATTGTTCTCGTCCAGCAAGCTCTGGCGGTTCAGAGCCAGCATGAGGCGCAAAGGGGTTGGAAACAGCATCCATTGTTCTAACCTTGCAAAGAAAGTATAATAAAATTACACTAATATAGCATAATATAAGGCTGTATAAAATAGCTTATACGACCTTATACGGTATTAAAAATTTTATATTTCCATCAACGCCAGAGCCAGACGATTTTGATTCGCAATAAGTGCATTAAGATTTCGGCGGGTGAGTTCTCCGTCTCGGACAATCCAGCGGCCTTCGATCATCACGTCTCTGGCGCGGCGCGGTCCGCACAGCACCAGTCCTGCCACCGCGTCCCAACTGCCCGCATCGGCGATAGTATTAGTGTTCCAAAAGACTAAATCCGCGCGTTTGCCCACGGCAATTTGGCCTAAGTCGTCTCGTCCAAGGACTTCCGCGCCGCCTCTGGTGGCAATTTCCAACGCTTCACGCGCCGCCATGGCATCCGCGCCATTCTGCACCCGTTGTAATAGCATGGCCTGTCGTGCCTCAGCGATAAGATTGCTGCTGTCATTTGAGGCCGAACCATCCACCCCTAGTCCTATTGGCACTCCTGCATCGCGCATCTGGCGAATAGGTGCTATACCTGAACCAAGACGGCAATTTGAGCAAGGACAATGGGCTATGCCCGTTTGAGTGCGAGCAAAGAGCCTAATTTCTTCAGTATTCAACTGGACACAATGCGCATGCCACACATCATCACCTGTCCAGCCCAACTCTTCGGCATATTGCCCTGGACGACAGCCAAATTTTTCCAAGGAATAGGCCACATCTTCAGCATTTTCCGCCAAATGAGTATGCAGCATAACCCCTTTATCACGCGCCAAAACCGCCGCATCACGCATCAATTCCCGCGAGACAGAAAAAGGTGAACAGGGCGCAACCCCGATACGGATCATCGCACCCGCATTCGGGTCATGATAGGCATCAATGACACGGATACAGTCTTCAAGAATATCGGCCTCGTTCTCAACAAGACTATCTGGTGGCAAGCCGCCAGCGCTCTCGCCAATGCTCATTGCACCGCGCGTTGCATGCAGGCGCACACCAATATTCTGTGCGGCCTCGATGGTGTCCTCAAGACGTGCATCCTTTGGAAACAGATATAAATGATCAGAACTTAGTGTGCAGCCAGACAAGACCAATTCTGCCAAGCCTACCTCGGCAGAGACACGCATTTCCTCGGCACCCATCCGCGCCCATATTGGATAGAGTTGCTGTAACCAACCAAACAGTAAAGCGTCCTGCCCACCAGGAACAGCGCGGGTCATGGTTTGGTACAGATGATGATGGGTGTTCACCAGTCCTGGTGTCACCACTGCACCATGCGCATCAAAGAACGTGGCCTGTCCCGTATTATCCTGAAGTCTTGTGCCAATTTCTGCAATCACACCATCAAGCACACGAATATCTGTTGCTGATAATTCACGGTGCGAATCATCCATAGTCACCAGCGTGCCAATATTATGGATAATCTGTTCCACGATTAATCTTGCAAGAATCCTTCAAGTACATTGGCCACGTTAATGCCGATATACTCAAGGTTATAGCCGCCCTCCATCACGAACAGAGTAGGCTTGCCCAATCCCGCAATCATCGCGCCATAGTGCAGGTAATCATCACTTTCAAGGCGGAAATTCGAGATGGGGTCACCGATAAAAGTATCCACCCCAAGAGAAATCAGCACAATATCAGGATCATAGTTCCGAATCCGCTCAAGCGCGGATCGCAAGGCTTCGCGCCAGACATCATCGCCAGTATAGTCTGGCATGGGATAGTTCTGCATTGTGCCTTCTGCTGCACCGATACCGATTTCTTCACTACGGCCTAGAATATAGGGATAGGCATAGCGCGTATCTGCATGTAGGGAAGCAAAGAAAATATTTGGTTCGGCCTCAAGTATGGTCTGGGTTCCATTGCCATGATGATAATCGATATCCAATACCGCAACCCGATCCGCGCCTAATTTCAAGGCATGATAAGCTGCTACAGCCGCATTGTTGAAATAGCAGAACCCGCCGAATTGATCAAACGGCGCATGATGCCCTGGCGGTCGGCACAGGGCAAAACCATACGGCGCGCCATTATAAATTTCGGTAATTCCGCTTAGGGCAATATCCGCTGAGGCTCTGGCGGCACTATAGGTTCCTGCGCTGATCGTCGTTTCAGCAGTAAGGGTATAATAGATGATGCGGTCATAAAGTTCTCGTGGCACTGCACCTCGTGCCGCGCCGTGGCTATAGTCTGGCAAAAGCTCACCAGAATTGCCCTCGGCGCACCAGTCTTGATGCACCGTTTCTAAAAAGGTCACATAATCCGCATCGTGCACCCGCAAAATCGCCTCAAGAGAAAATGTATCTGGCGCAACAATATTTGTGAGCCCTCTCGATTGCAGCTCTGCAAGGATAATGCTAACTCTTTCTGGGCATTCCATATTGTGCGGATTTTGCGCCCGTGACAGATTATTGTGTTCTTGATGAGCCTCGCTATGCCAAATTTTCATCCTTTATCCTTTCAGTCGTCATTATGACCTATAACATTGAGTATTTTATCAATCCAGCCATACCAAGCGCGGAAGAGCAATACTGTCTCAAGCCGCAAGTGCAGGACTATATCGCCTTGGGTAAGGACTTCGTGCTACAAGACTCAGAGCCCACCATAGCAGAAATTCGCCAAGCCTATCTAGCACATTGCCAATTTATCGCCAAAGGCGAGACCTTTGCCGTGCAGCGTACAGAACATACGATTCTTTCGGATGCTCATAATATTACTATACGAAGCTATCTTCCTGAGAAGCCTAGAGATGATGCGCAAATTCTGTTTTTGCACGGCGGGGGTTTTGTGGTGGGAAACCTTGACAGCCACGACAGTATCTGCGCCCATTTAGCACAAAAATCACAAATGCAGGTATGGGCTGTGGACTACCGCCTTGCACCAGAACACAAATTTCCTGCTGCTTGTGATGACTGCTTTGCTGCCTATCAGTATCTATGTCAACACTCTGATAGGCCGATTATTGTATGCGGTGACAGTGCTGGTGGAACATTAGCGGCTGGATTGAGCCTTGAATGCCGCGCGCAAAACCTGATCATGCCCCAAGGCCAACTGCTGCTGTACCCCTATCTGGGCGGTGATCACACAGCTGGTTCCTATCAACGCCACCGCAACGCGCCACAGCTTACCCTGAAAGACATGCACGACTACGCCCGCTATTATTACGGCGACACTTTGCCCATTGATGACCCAAGAGCCATGCCATTACGCGCGCCGCAATTTGCTGGATTGCCTGCAACAGTGGTTTTTGTTGCCGAAATTGACCCGCTTGCCGATGACGGCGTGCTGTATGTCCAGCGTCTCAAAGCCGCTGGAGTCGTCGCAAGCTGCACCATATTGACGGGATTGCCGCACGGTTTCATGCGCGCTTGGAGCTATATTGATGACGTGGCTATCTGCTGGGAACACATGAACAACGCGCTTGAAGCCTTAGCCAAAAAGGATATAGTCTTATGAGCAATATCGCCATTATTGGTGTCGGATTGATGGGACACGGCATTGCCAAAAACCTAATACAAGGCGGAATGCAGGTGCATCTTTTGCATCATGGGGGCAACCAGAACTGTGATGATCTGGTGGCTTTGGGGGCAGAGATACATCAGGACTATGATAGCCTCTGTCAAGACTGTACGCTCTATCTGCTCTGTGTCACTGGCAGCCCTGAAGTCAAAAAAATCCTATGCCACGATCTCAGACCCTACTTGCACTCTGGTGATACTATTATTGACTGCTCAACAGGCTTGCCAGAGGTCACTGTTTCCATAGCCGAAGAACTTGCCAGCCATAATATCCGCTATATGGATGCCCCCATGACCCGCACGCCGAAAGAAGCCGAAGCAGGCAAGCTTAATCTGTTGGTGGGTGGTCATACAAAAACCCTGGATGAAATTCGCCCCATTCTAGGGCATTTTGCCGAAAATATTATACACGCTGGTGACGTAGGCACTGGACAGGCGTTAAAATTGCTGCATAATTTCGTCTCGTTGGGGTTCTCTGCTGTTGTCTGCGAAGCCGCAAGCGTGGCTGCGGAGCGAGATATTGCACCAGAGGTACTCATGCAGGTTCTCGAAACAGGTGGTGGGCGCGGTGCAATCCTTGAGCGGTTACGCCCCATGATCCTAGAGAAGAACGACAAAAGCTTTATTTTTTCATTGCAGAACTGCGCTAAAGACATGAAATATTATCAAAATCTTAGCAAAAACAAACTTGCCTTCGGTTCACTTGCACCAGCCTTTTCACAGCTCTTTCAACAGGCCGCAAATACGCCCGATGCAACTGTGCCTCAGTTAATATCATTACAGAGGCCGCAAACATGATCAGATATATATTTTTCTTCTTGATGGTTTCTCTGGCGTTAAAGCATACTGCTCTTGCGCAAGAAATCACCTTCCCCTTCTATACCGAACAGGGCCAGCACACAAAAACCCCCAAGCCAGATTTTGAGAACTTCATCGGGATGAAATTTATCACAATCCCAAAGGGCGATTTCGCCATGGGCGGCTGCTTTGACCTTGGCAATGCAAAATTACACCCCGATCACGCCGTTGATGTCTTCACCAAAATACGCATGGCCTGTGCATCTGGTTTAACAACGGACATACGGGCGACAACATTCGAAGGCCCACAACGCCACATCACCATCGACGAAGATTTTCAAATCGGCATGTTCGAGGTCACTATCGCGCAATACAACAGGTTCTTGGTGAAAAACACCCGGCTCAGGACAAAAAACTATTTCCGCATCAATGCCCTGTATGATCAAACCCCGAACCATCCCGTGATGCATGTTGGGATAGATGATGCGAAAGCCTTCGCGGATTGGCTCAATAAAACCAAGCCCCCTGAAGATACTGGCACATATCGCCTGCCTAGCGAATCCGAATGGGAGTATGTTGCCCGGGCAGGAACAAAAACACGCTACTGGTGGGGCAATAACCTCAACTGCCTCAAGGCCGATTATGGCGACTCCGTGTGCAATAGTCCAGGGCCTAGTCCAGTGGGATCATATCTCCCCAACCCCTTTGGCGTCTATGACATGAACGGCAACGTTTCCGAATGGGTGAGTGATTGCTGGGATAAAGACTATCTGGATGCACCCAAAGACGGCAGACCAGTCACAAAGAAGGAATGCGCTATTTTTGTTCATCGTGGCGGCTCTTGGTCCATGACGCCAGTATTCTTGCGCAACAGTGATCGTAAACTCAGCGCAGCAGAATTCCGCCATGACGTTGTTGGCTTCCGTCTGGTGCGCGATTTACGTGCAGGTAAATAGCCTAATCATTCAATAGCCCAAAGGATCGGCAAAAGTTCAATGCTTCAGTATTGCTGTCGACCTGAAGCTTTATCCGTGCCTTTTGTAATTTCAACTGAACGGCACGCGCCGTAATATTGTGTAACTCAGCAATGCGCGCCACATCACCCAAACGCCGATAGTGCTTTAACACAACACGTTCGCCTTTGGTCAGTGGGAAAAAGGATTTCATACAGGAATACCGTATCTCATCATCAAAACGTTCTGCACAATGGCGCAAGATACGATGATTTCGCTGATACATCGCGCGAAACTCCGCCACAGATGTATATCGCGCCAACAGCAGCACCGCTGCACCGATTGTCGTTTCATGGTCAAGCGGCATTCTCATCGGCAGAGAAACCCCAGCTGCAAAACCATAGCGTTTCCAGAGACGATGAATTTCCAGCTGCCTTTCACTCCATATTGCATCCTCAGACCATTCAAAATCCGCCTCATGCAGCCAGCAATGCTCCAGAGGCAAACAATGCTCCCAATTCAAACCCTCCTGTTTTAAGGCATCGTGCAGATTGGACGGCAACAGGCTAAAATTTCTGCCGCGTCTCGCGCGCAATCCAAAACTTGCGATATTCTCGATATTATCGCAAAAACCATAAACCAGATGACTGATACCGAACGGATGCAAAGACCTAAGAAAATCTTGACCTTTTTCCTCAAAATGCGGATTGTTATTCCAGTTCAAAACAGCACCTTCGATTTTCTCTTTTTTGGATACATGTTCTCGTTAATTGCAAATACTACTTAAAAGAGCAACTTTTTATTATAGGTAGAATTATAAATAATACTTTTGATTACATCATTATTGGTGCAGGCTCTGCTGGTTGTATCTTGGCCAACCGGCTATCAGAGTGCTCAGACAAGCATGTTTTACTGCTAGAGGCTGGGGGCAGTCATCGCTTTGGGCTGACGTCTGCTATGATTTCCATGCCCATCGGTTACGGTAAAAGCTATTTTGATCCCAAGGTGAACTGGTGCTTATACACCGAACCTGACCCAAATACGGGTAATCGGACACATTACTGGCCGCGTGGTAAAATTCTTGGCGGCAGCAGTGCCATCAACGCCATGGTGATCATGCGCGGCCTAAGCCGTGACTTCACGGATTGGGCGCAAAAGCTTGGCACGGAGTGGCGTGCGGAGTACCTGTTGCAAGACTTCGCAACCGTTTCCAAACAATTTTCCTTTGCCACCTTTCCTGAGGCCATGCATCCCATGTGTACGGATTTCTTTGATGCCTGCTCTAGCCATAAAATCCCAAAGGTAGCAGACTTGAATGATACCGAAGTGGCCTCTGTTGGCTATTATCCCTTAGCCATTCATAAGGGCAAACGGGTAAGCACCGCTACGGCGTATCTTGATCCCATCAGAGCGCGTAAAAACCTGACCATACTGTGCGCAACAAAAGCCAGTAAAATCTGTTTTGATGATCAGCAATGCGCCACAGCTGTTGAAACCTGCCACGCAAAAAGAGGCACAGAATGCTTCACGGCTAGAGCTGAAATTTTGCTCTGTGGTGGCAGTATCCATTCTCCTCTGCTGCTAGAAGCATCTGGTATTGGCGCACCAAAGCATCTTCAACAATGCGGGATCGCTCCTGTAGTCCACAATGATCATGTTGGCGCACATCTGCAAGACCACCTTGGCGCAAGCCACTATTATGCCAGTAATCAGGCAACGCTCAACGATGCCTTGGGAACATGGTACGGTAAAGTCCGCGCGGCATTGGAATATGTTCTCTTTCGGCGCGGGGCGTTAAGCCTAAGCCTGAACCACGCTGGCGGCTATGCCACGCTACACCCCGATAGCCAACATCCTGATACGCAACTGTATTTCTCGCCAATGCAATTTTCAAACGCTCCTGACGGCACACGCCCCAAAGTCGCCGCACAGAGCCGCAATGGCTTCCAGCTTGGGTTCAACATTGCCCGCCCAACCTCTGAAGGCAGCGTACATCTGACCCCCGAAGGAACGGCTGAAATTCACCCAAATTACCTCGATACCACCTATGATGCAGAAATGGCGGTGTTGGGCAGCCGATTCATGCAGTCTCTCAGCCAACATCCCGCCTTTGCAGATACTATTACAGCCCGCATTGAGCCGACAAAGCTGTTCGAGACCGATGCCGAAATCCTACAAGACTTTCGTGGTCGTTGTGGCACAGTCTATCATCCCTGTGGCACAGTCCGCATGGCACAAAGCCCTGAAGACGGCGTGGTAGACCCTAAATTTCGCGTCTTTGGCACCAAAGGTCTACGCATCATTGATGCTTCGGTTTTCCCAACCATCCCCTCAGCGAACCTTTCGGCTGTGGTGATGATGGTGGCAGAAAAAGCCAGTAGGCTCATCAAGAGCTAAAGCCATGCTTGTGTAAAATTGTACTTTGATTCTGTGCCAAAATTTCATGGTCAAAGCCTTCAACAAGACTCTGAAACTCCTGATACCAGTTAATCTCAGCCCGCATCCGCAAGAACATCGCACCCAAGCCAATCGCCGCCCGATCCATCAACAGAAATTCTCGGGGCGGGGCAACAGTATGACCATGCTCCTTTAAGCGCTTGTACACTCCACCCGCAATCCCCGCGCCATATTGCCCACTATCCGATTGCTGGATTTTCTGCACCTTGTCCTCAAGTAACGGCGCATACAGAAAACTCGCCCAAACATTTAGAATTTCTAACACCTCGTGGTTGAGATTCTGAAAACCCCACAATTCATAAGCATAGGCCGCACGGTCATTATCTTGATCCCGCATTGCATAGTACAATTCCATCACACCCCGAACAAATTGCGGCGGAAACACACGAATACAACCCAAGTCTAACAGATTAATCCCCGCGCCTTCGCGAGCCGAATAATTCCCCGGATGCGGATCACCATGAATGATACCGTAACGATAAAACGGTACATACCAAGTCCGAAACATCGCTCGTGCCAATTCATTGCGCCTCTCTAACGGCGCATCGCCAATATCCATCAACGAAGAACCCGAAAGCCACTCCATCACCAGCAATCGCTCCGAAGACAGCTCAGGAAACGGCTCTGGCACAGAAACACAGGTTTCACCTCGCAACATATCACGATACAGATTCAAATGCTTTAGCTCGCGATTATAATCAAGTTCCTCGCGCAAACGCTCAACCAGCTCGTCATAGATATTCTCTGGCGAAACCCCAGGACTGGTGCGCATATACAGACCCAACAACACCTTGAGTTGCTTTAAGTCCGCATCCACCACCGAAGCCATATCGGGGTACTGTAATTTGCACGCAACATCTCGCCCATCTGGTAATGTTGCACGATGCACCTGCCCAAGAGACGCCGCATGCGCCGCTTGGCGGCTAAAATTCGGCAACTTATCCCGCCAGTCCGCGCCTAACTCGCCGCGCATCCGCCTCTGGACAAAAGGCCAGCCCATTGAAGGCGCATCAGACTGCAACTGCCGCAAAGCATCACTGTACTCTTTCGGTAAAACATCAGGTATCGTCGCCAGAATTTGAAATACCTTCATTAACGGGCCTTTCAAACCGCCCAAAGTCGCCGTCGCCTTATCGGCAGCCTTTTCAAGATCATTACCAATCCCAAGATACTTCCGCCCCGCCATACCCAACGCTAAACCCGCAACACTGCTGCCCACCTCAGCAACGCGCCGAGTACGCCCCAAAAAACGTTTTTCAGAATCTGCCATCTTCTATCTCTATGCCTCTGAACCCCATCTTAATGCTAAGAACGAAAAAACACTAGACAGCTTTTACCGAACAACCTATAAGATGCAACGGTTGCTGGTCTGCATTACTTGAAAATGCTCCAAAGACCCGCGCGGGCGTAGCTCAGGGGTAGAGCGCAACCTTGCCAAGGTTGAAGTCGTGGGTTCGAATCCCATCGCCCGCTCCATTTTCTCTTGATTTTCAAAGATTTACGTTGATTTAATCTGTTATCTTTCAACAGAAACCCTTGATATTTGGCATGGACATTTTGCTCAACATTTTCGAGGTGTTTAGCAATACAGCCCCAACATACACGGCGATTAAACGCGTGTGTAGCACGACAAAATTCCGCGACAAAACGTCATAATAGCGAACGTTCGGTGAAATAGCCGGATTTTAGCGACAAAAAGCGTGCCGAACGCTGAGAACGAAACGACAATATTTTGTGCCGTTCGTGAGCGTAAAACGACACAATTTTGCACCGACATATTAAATGAAACGACAATTTACAGGATTGTTTTTTTTTGCCTGTTCAGCAAAGGTTTGAAGCAAATCTAATCCTGATAAGAAAACCAGATCATCTGTGCATTGAAGTGCAGATCGATGCTGCCACATGCGCCATGGCGATTTTTGGCAATAATCAGCTTGGCTACGCCAGCAAGCTTAAGCGCATTTTCACGATAAAGCTCCATACGGCTGGCAAAGGCTGCCGGCTTTTCATTGTCCTTGGCCTGTGGCTCTTTCAAATAATACTCAGGCCTGTACAGAAACAACACCTGATCCGCATCCTGTTCAATCGAACCGCTATCGCGCAAATCCGCCAAATTCGGGGTTTTGTTCTCGCGATTTTCCACCGCTCGGGACAGTTGCGATAACGCCAGTATCGGGACGTGGAATTCTCGTGCCAATATTTTTAGTGAACGGGTGATTTCCGAAAGCTCCTGCACCCGATTATCTTGCCTACGGCTGCCTTGAGCACCTAAAAGCTGCAAATAGTCCAGCACCACCAGCCCAACCGGCTGTTGACGCGTAATACGCCGAATAACACCACGCATTGCCGAAACGGTCATGTTCGGCTGTTCTTCGATGTGCAATGGCAAACCCCGTATCCTAAGCAGAGTCTTCCGATAATGTTGGTATTCTGTACGGTTGAGCGTGCCCAAACGTATCTTTTCAAAAGGAATACCTGCCTGGTCAGATAAGAGCCGCAAGGCCAATTGCTCCGCAGCCATTTCCAACGAAAAGAACAGCACCGATTGCGGTTCTTTTTGGCGGTCAAATGCTTTAGCTGCATTGAAAGCAATATTCATCGCCAAAGACGTCTTGCCCATCGCAGGCCGCGCCGCAAGAATCAGCAGGTCTGATTTCCGCAAGCCCCCCATCACCTTATGCACCCCACGAAATCCCGTGGGCGCGCCTTGATCAACCTTGCCATCCAGCATATCGGCAACACTTTTTAAAGCCAATTCCGAAGCCTCAGTCACCGAAAATGTCCGGGCTTCACTGGAATCAGACTCCATCTGAAACAGCTTGTTCTCCAAACTGTTTCGCACCTCTGCTGCACCAAGTTCACTAGTCTGATCAAGGACTACGCGGCTGCTTTCTTGGCATATCCGCAGAATTTCACGCTTCTGATACAAATCACGCAAAATATCGGCATAACGTATGGGCGAAATGATTGAAAAATCTTCAAACACCAAACGCCCAAGATATTCAGAACCCCCCAATTCCTTTAGTTCCGGAAGCGCGCTAACCTGATACTGCAAAGTCACCGGAGTCGCCGGATTACCCGCATCAATCTGGCGCTTGATCAAACCCCAGATCACCCGATGGGCCGGGACATAAAACATATCTTCAGTCATCCGCGGCATGTTGCCATAGCAATCATTGTCGCGCAAAATCGCCCCCAAAATGCCGGCTTCAACGTCCGGATTATGCGGCATTGACGGGGATTGAAACTCAATCATCTAGCTTCTCGACCACATTCAAGTGGTACATATGGACATCAATTTTCGGAATAATCACCTTCAGATGACCGGCTTTGTCCGGATTTAAAGACATCGCCGATTCAAGCTTGGCAATGCACCGCTCAAGGTCTTGTTGCGCGGCGCGCAACCGCGCAATATAAACCTGTTTTCGATTGGCGGATTTCGTGTACTGCCCCCACTTTAGCAAGCATTTTTTAAGAGAGTGTTTTGGCTGTTTTT
>JAHDDM010000018.1:4510-12071 GCA_020629355.1 Rhodospirillaceae bacterium | reverse complement strand
GCGCGGTTTTTGTCGCACAGCCTAAAGGCCGTTATGTGATGATCAAAGGCTCGCCGACTGATCCGAATGCCGACTTCTTGCGCGGTGGTCAACAGGAAATTCTACAAGATGCTATTGATGCGGGTGATATCACAATCGTTGGTGAAGCCTATACCGATGGTTGGTTGCCGGCGAATGCACAGCGCAACATGGAGCAAATCTTAACCGCTACGGACAATGGTGTTGATGCGGTAGTGGCCTCGAATGATGGTACTGCTGGTGGTGTTGTGGCTGCTTTGACCGCACAGGGCATGGATGGTATCCCTGTTTCTGGTCAAGATGGTGATCATGCAGCCTTGAACCGCGTTGCTAAGGGTACTCAGACGGTTTCGGTCTGGAAAGATGCCCGTGCTTTGGGTAAGGCCGCTGGCAATATCGCTGTTGCACTAGCAAAGGGCACAAAAATGTCCGATGTTGACGGCGCGGGTTCCTGGACTTCGCCAGCTGGAACAACCATGAATGCAGTATTCCTGGCACCTGTTCCTGTGACCGCAGCTAATCTGAGCGATGTTGTTGATGCAGGCTGGATCACTAAAGATGCTCTATGCCAAGGTGTCAGCAATGGCCCTGCACCTTGTAACTAAGTTGTATTAGAGTGTTTAAGGATGCACCTCTCTCGTAACGAGAGGGGTGCGTTTTTAGATAAGGCAGAGTCATGAACAATGTCACCCATAAAAAACGAGGGCTTTTTGACCATCTCGAACTCGACAGTCGCCTGTTGGGGATGATTGCGGCTTTTGTTATTCTTAGCGTGGGGTTTAACATCGTCACTGATGGACGCTTTCTTACCCCACGAAATATTTTTAACCTCACCATCCAGACGGTTTCTGTGGCGATTATGGCCTCTGGCATGGTCTTTGTTATTGTTGCGCGCCATATTGATTTAAGCGTTGGGGCATTGCTTGCGACCTGTTCTGCAATCATGGCGATGATGCAAACCCAGATATTGCCCGATATGTTCGGGCTAGGACTGAACCATCCCGCGACATGGATACTCACCATTATCGTTGGCCTGTTCGCGGGTACGGCAATCGGCGCATTTCACGGCTGGATGGTGGGGTATCTTACCATTCCTGCCTTTATCGTGACCCTAGGTGGCTTTTTGGTCTGGCGCAATGTTGCCTGGTATTTAACCGATGGGCAAACCATTGGTCCGCTGGATAGCACCTTTATGATGTTTGGCGGTGTCAATGGCACATTAGGCACAATATGGAGCACCATAATTGGTGGCTGTGCTGCTGTATTGGCGGTCTATGGTTTATGGAATGGGCGGCGTGCCAAGGTAAGCCATAATTTTCCTGTGAAGCCTCTTTGGGCAGAATGTGTGCTTGCTATTGGTGTGAGCACTTTGATCATGGGGTTTGTCTGGATTTTGAACAGCTATACCATTCCAGCGCGTAAGTTAAAGCGGATGTTTGAGGCTTTGGGGCAAGAAATGCCCGAAGGTCTCGTGGTAGGCTATGGCCTGCCTATTTCTGTACTGATTCTTATAGGCACTGCCGTGGTGATGACGGTGGTGGCAAAGCGTACCCGATTCGGACGCTATATCTATGCAACGGGCGGCAATCCTGATGCAGCTGAACTCTCAGGGATCAATACCCGTGCCTTGACGGTGAAAATTTTTGCCTTGATGGGCTTTCTGTGTGCTTTATCTGCCGTAGTGGCCTCGGCACGGCTGGCGAATCACTCGAATGATATGGGAACACTGGATGAATTGCGCGTTATCGCGGCGGCGGTCATTGGCGGTACGGCTCTATCGGGCGGTATTGGCACAATTTATGGTGCAATTTTGGGTGCGTTAATTATGCAGGCTCTGCAATCTGGCATGGCCATGGTGGGTGTTGATGCGCCGTTTCAAAATATTGTCGTGGGTTCGGTGCTGGTGCTGGCGGTCTTGACCGATATTCTGTATCGTAAACGGACAGGGAGCGCATAATGTCTACGCCACTGGTTGAAATGCGCGGTATCTCAATAGCCTTTGGCGGCGTCAAGGCGGTGGATGACGTTTCGGTAGACCTGTATCCTGGCGAGGTTGTTGGGCTGTTGGGACATAATGGCGCGGGAAAATCTACCCTGATTAAAATTCTCTCAGGGGCTTATGCAAAAGACTCTGGCGAGGTTCTCGTTAATGGACAGCAGGTGACTATCCATAATCCGCGCGATGCCCGTAGCCATAATATCGAAACTATTTATCAGACTCTTGCTCTTGCGGATAATCTTGATGCGGCCTCGAATCTGTTTTTAGGTCGCGAGCTTGTCACCAAATCTGGTCTGTTGGATGAAGCTGCAATGGAAGCCGAATGCCGTAAAATCATGGGGCGTTTGAACCCGAACTTTACGAAATTCTCTGATCCGGTATCGGCTCTTTCGGGCGGGCAGCGACAGTCTGTTGCCATCGCCCGTGCGGTGTATTTTAACGCTAAAATCCTGATCATGGATGAGCCTACGGCGGCTCTTGGACCGCATGAAACGCAAATGGTTGCAGGTTTGATCCAGCAGTTAAAAGAGCAGGGGATTGGGATTTTCCTTATTGACCATGATGTTCATGCCGTGATGGAGCTGTGTGATCGGGCTTCGGTGATGAAAAACGGCAAATTGGTGGGGACGGTGAATATCTCTGATGTGACCGATGACGACTTGCTGTCGATGATCATCTTAGGGAAAAATCCGACACAGAAGACTCAATAGTCAAAATTTCGCTGCAATGTTGCTTTTATGCTGGTATGCGCTATAGCTGTCTTTGACTGATAAATATTTGACGAATTAGTGTACAATGACCAGATTCTCCGCCTGGAGCGTTTTTTGGAATGGCTTGACTGCTCAAAGGGGGTGGGGGCGGCAATGGCGCGATCCAGAACCTAAAGCACATTATGACGTGGTGATTGTTGGTGGTGGCATTCATGGCCTTGCCACGGCCTATTATCTTGCCAAGAATCATGGTGTACAAAATATCGCCGTTTTGGAAAAAGGCTGGATTGGCGGTGGTAATGCGGGGCGGAATACCACGATTGTGCGCTCGAACTACGCACGACCAGGGAATCGAGAGTTCTATGAACATTCTTTACGGATGTGGGAGAACCTCAGCCATGAATTGAATTATAATGTCATGTTCAGTCAGCGTTCTCATATTGCTTTGCTGCACAGTCCAGCGGCAATGGATAGAGCGGCGCGGAATTACAATACCATGCGTTTGACTGGTACGCCAGATGCTGAAATTTGGGGACTTGAGCAGCTTAGGAAAACGGTGCCGCATTTGAATTATGATACCCATGCGCGGTTTCCGATATTGGGCGCGGCGGTACAGAAACGAGCAGGGACAGCGCGCCATGATGCGGTGGCTTGGGGCTATGCCCGGGCGGCGGATCAGTTGGGTGTGGATATTCTGCAACAATGTGAAGTCACGGGCGTGGTGCGTAAAGGTGCAAAGCTCGCATCATTACAAACTTCTCGAGGCGAGATTTCGGCGAATAAGGTAGGCTTCGCAGTGGCAGGGAACAGCACAAGATTATGGCAAATGGCGGAGCTTGGAAAGTTGCCCATTGAAACCCATAAATTGCAGGCATTTGTTTCTGAGCCTTTGAAGCCTTTGCTGGATCAGGTGGTGGTGTTTGGCATTGGCGGGGCGCATTTTTATATCTCGCAATCCGATAAAGGCGGGATGGTCTTTGGCGGAGACCTCGACTGGTATAAGTCCTATGCGCAACGTGGAAATTTGCCGATTGTGCAAGACACCGCCGAGGCCGCCATGTCTATTCTGCCCTGTCTTGGGCGGGTAAAATTGCTGAGACACTGGTCTGGTGTGATGGATATGTCCATGGATGGTGCGCCGTTTATCTGTAAAACGCCTTTGGATAACCTGTATCTGAATGCGGGTTGGAACTATGGCGGCTTCAAGGCCAGTCCTGCTTCGGGTTGGTATTTTGCCGATTTGATTGCCCATGATCGTCCCGCTAAGGTCATTGAGAACCATGACTTGAAACGGTTTGAACGCGGGGTTAATCTCGATGAACGCGGTGCGGGGCCAGACCCGAAACTTCACGGATAGAGTAATGATTAGAATAGACTGTCCTTTTTGCGGTGTACGTGATCATAGCGAGTTCAGCTATGGTGGTGATGGTAGTATTGAATACCCTGCTTTGGATGGCTCGATGCAGGATTGGCATGATGCGGTATTCATGCGCGAGAATATCTGTGGTGTACAAACGGAAACCTGGCAGCATAGCAGTGGCTGTCGGATGTGGCTACTGATCGAGCGCGATACCATGACCCATGAAATTCATTCGGTAAAGCCCGCCCATGCGGGTATCGCGAAAGTGCTGGAGGCAGAGAAATGACTGCACGGCGCTTAGAGACTGGCGGAAGAATTGATCGTTCCAAGGCATTGGGTTTTTCTTGGGATGGGAAGCCTTTGCAGGGCTATCAGGGTGATACGTTAGCCTCTGCTTTACTGGCGAATGGCGAAACGGTTTTAGGGCGAAGCTTCAAATACCATCGACCGCGCGGGGTCATGTCTGCGGGTGTTGAGGAATCTGGTGCGATTGTCACTGTAGGCACGGCTGATCGCCGCGAACCAAACGTTAAGGCCACAACACAGGAGCTCTACGGTGGGCTTGAAGCTTATGGTCAGAATGCCTGGCCGAATGTTCGGTGTGATGTTGGCGCGGTTTCAGGTCTGTTTGGGCGGTTTTTTGCAGCTGGATTTTACTACAAGACCTTTATGGGATTGCCGCCTTTCGAGTGGGGGCGCGGTACTGGCCTGTGGATGCAGTATGAAAAGATTATCCGCAAGGCTGCTGGTATGGGCGAGGCTTCGCGAGAACGGGATCCTGATCATTATGATCATGTCCATGCCTTTTGTGATGTGCTGGTGGTGGGTTCTGGTATTGCGGGTCTTTTTGCGGCAATACAGGCAGCAGAAGCAGGCCGAGATGTTTTACTGGTGGAACAGGACTTTGCTCTTGGAGGTGACTTACTCAATGGCGGGGATACCGAAGAACAGCGCATACAGTTGATTGCAGCAGCAGAAAAGGCGGGTGTGCGGATGATGACTCGCACGACGGCTTTTGGTCTGTATGATCATGGCGTGGCGGGACTTTTGGAGCGGGTATCTGAAAAGCCATCGAGTAACCAGCCGCGTCAACGTTTCTGGACAGTACGGGCAGAAGCAACCATACTCGCGACGGGTGCATTAGAGCGCCATATTGCTTTTGGCAATAACGATTGTCCGGGTGTGATGACCGCGACAGCCGCGCGGAGCTACCTTAATCGTTATGGCGTTCTGTTGGGCAAGCGCATTATGGTGGCGACCAACAATGACAGCGCTTATCTGGTTGCCAAGGAATTGGCGGTGGCAGGTGCGGAAGTGCAGATTTTGGATGTCCGTGTGCAGCATGATATTGCAACAGATATTCCAGTACAGTTTGGTCTTGGTGCGCTTGAGGCAGTAGGCAGCACAGCCGTTACAGCAGTGAAACACGGACAGGGCAAACAGGACTGTGATCTTCTGCTGGTGTCTGGCGGGTGGTCTCCAGTGGTGAATTTGGCCTCTCATCGTGGCGTGAAGCCGATCTGGAATGCCGAACTCGCCTGTTTCCTGCCTACAGATAGCAGTGAAGCTATTTATACGGCGGGTTCTGCTGCTGGCGTGTTTTCACAGGCAGAATGTGCGGAATCGGGCATTGCGGCAGCAGACCGCGTGCTTGGCAAGCCAGCAAAGACGGGATATGTCGGCGGTTGGCAGAACCCGATTCAGCCTGTGTATGAAATGCCTGCGCCCAATAAAAAGTCAAAATCTTTCGTTGATTTTCAACATGATGTCACGGCAGATGATGTTCGTTTGGCACACCAAGAAGGCTTTGTGTCCGTAGAGCATCTGAAACGCTACACCACCTTGGGTATGGCGACAGATCAAGGCAAGATGGGCAATATCATTGGTCTTGCGCTCATGGCAGAAGCGTTGGGTAAAGATATTCCTGAGGTTGGGACAACACGATTCCGCCCGCCCTATACACCAGTGGCGATAGGCGCTTTGGCTGGAAGGAATACAGGATTGCACTTCAAACCTCTCAGACGTAGCCCTTTACATGACTGGAATTTGCGCCACGGCGCGGAAATGGTCGATGCTGGATTATGGCACAGGGCATGGTATTTCCCGAAAGATGGCGAAAGCCTCGAAGATTCCTATATCCGCGAAGCCACCACAGTACGGGAAACCGTAGGGCTATGTGATGTCAGTTCCTTGGGCAAAATCGCGATACAAGGCCCAGACTCTTCAGAGTTTCTGAACCGCGTCTATTCTAATGCCTTTGCCAAATTGGCGGTGGGTAAGGCGCGGTATGGGGTTATGCTCAGGGATGATGGTATTGTCATGGATGATGGCACAACTTGGCGTTTGAGTGAAAATGATTTTCTGATGACCACCACCACGGCACAGGCGGCGCGGGTCATGGTCTGGCTTGAAGAGCTTTTACAGACGCGCTGGCCGAACCTACGGGTGCATGTCACTTCTGTGACTGATCTTTGGGCGGGTGTCGCGGTGGCAGGACCAAAATCGCGGGAGACTATCGCGGCCTGTCTTGAGGAAACAAAAGTAATTTCAGATGAAAATCTACCCTTTATGGGGGTGCGGACAAATTCGATGATCATGAAAAATGGCGTGGCTTGCTTTATTGCGCGGATTAGCTTTTCTGGCGAGCGCGCTTATGAGCTGTACTGCCCCGCAGGACAGGCCGAGGGGATGATGGACTTGCTTTGGGAATCAGCACAGAAACAAGGCGGCTGTCTGTATGGCCTTGAGGCTTTGGGGACACTCAGAATTGAAAAGGGTCACGTCACGGGGGCAGAACTTGATGGGCGGGTGACCATTGATGATGCGGGCTTAGGCAAAATGGCCTCACAGAAAAAGCCCTTTATCGGTAGTGCTTTACGCCAACGGCCTGAACTTATCCGTGAAGATAGGCCAAAACTGGTGGGAATATTCCCGAAAGACCGCACGCAGAGATTTAAGGGCGGCGCAATTCTGTGTCGCGCTGAAGAGGTCTCTGGTTTTGGTATTGGCTGGATTACCGCCGTGACCTATTCGCCAGCCTTGGGTCATTGGATAGGTTTGGGCTTTATCGAAGGTGGGCACGAGGTCTGGCAGGATAAAGATGTTATCGCCAGTGATCCTACGCGTACGGGTGATGTCGTGGTCGAGGTGGTCTCGCCGCATATGTTTGACCCAAAGGGGGAGCGGATGTATGGTTGATAAAATCTCTGCTTTGAACGGGCATTACAATATTGGTGGTGCGGAGGATGCGGGTGTTGTGCTGCAAGAAGTACAGTATTTCAGCATTACGCAGGTGGCGGCTTGGCCAGAAACCCTGTCAGAGGTGCGTGAAAAAATCGCTGAAGTCTATACAGCGGACAAAGTGCTCCATATTGAGCCTTTGAAATTTTGGGTGATTACTTCTGGCTACCCCGCGATAGAGTATCTGTCGATGTCGCCAGATGTTGGTACGATGCTGGAGATTACTCAATCACG
>JAHDDM010000018.1:0-4410 GCA_020629355.1 Rhodospirillaceae bacterium | reverse complement strand
AGTATCTGTCGATGTCGCCAGATGTTGGTACGATGCTGGAGATTACTCAATCACGGGTCTGGATCAAGGTATCGGGCAGTCACGCCGAAACCCTGCTTAACCATTTCTTACCACTGGATTTACGCGAAGGCGCGTTTCCTGTCGGGCATGTTGCCTCTTCTGCCCTGCATCATGTTGGGGTGATTTTGTGGCGTACAGAGAACTGCTATAACTTATTCATCCCGCGTAGTTTTGCGGTCTCGCTTTGGGAGATGCTGTGTGAAAGCGCGGAACAATATGGTCTGGAGGTACAATAAATGAAGAAAACATTATTATTATTAGCATTGACTCTGTGTACTGCTGTTGGTTGCAGAGGGAGTTTGGTTGGTGATGCGATTGTGATTGAGGATCGTAAGCTGACCGATGAAGAATTTTATAATATTGTTTCCTGTGGCGCGGCACCTGGTGAAGGTTGTCGCAAACCACGCCGTAAATGGTGGAAAGACGAAGTTACCGTAAAAGTTGCTCCAGCGCAGGAGGGGTTTCACTACAATCATATTGTGATCGATAAAACAGAAGAAGCTATTCAGCAGATCAATCAGGTTGGGGTAATCAAGTTGAAACTTGTTGATCGGCCTGTGGCGGATATTACCATCACAGGTGTTTCTGCCAAAACTGGTGAAAAAATCAGTGGTACAAAGTGTAGTAGGCATGACGGAAGTACCATCGGCTGGGCTAGGTTCGGCTATTTTTTCCGCAATAATGTGATCAATAAAGCCTGTATTTCTATCAGCGCTTCAGTTCCTCCGTATCATCTCCAGAGAGTTGTTGCTGAAGAGTTGATACAGAGTTTAGGGCTACTTTACGATATTCAAACACCTTATTATCGCAAGATTTCAGTGTTTTCGCAAAAGGGGCGTCTTGCCGATAGATATAGTCCACAAGACCTTGAGGCATTACGGCGTCATTACGATTAATTGGAAGTCACCCATGTTGAAACTTCAAGACCCTACTTTATTGAAACAAGATGCCTATGTGAATGGACGCTGGCAAATTGCGCAGGAGCGTTTTTCCGTACAGAACCCTGCTGACGGGGCGTGTATTGCCAAGGTTGCGGACTTAGATATTACCGCGATTGCAGATGCGATTGATCATGCCCATGCCGCCAGACCTGCTTGGGCGGCAATGACGGGGAAAGAACGTTCAGCAATTTTGCGGAAATGGCATGATTTGATGCTGGCAAATGCCGATGACCTTGCAACGATTCTTACGGCTGAAATGGGTAAGCCTTTTGCCGAAGCCAAAGGCGAGATTCTGTATGGCGCATCTTTTGTCGAATGGTTCGCTGAGGAAGCCAAGCGGGTCTACGGAGATGTGATTCCTGGACACCAACGCGACAAACGGATTGTTGTTTTGAAGCAGCCGATAGGGGTGGTGGGTTCGATCACGCCGTGGAATTTTCCGAATGCCATGATTGCGCGGAAAGTCGCCCCTGCTTTGGCAGTGGGCTGTAGTTTTGTTGCGCGTCCAGCAGAACTAACCCCGCTTTCAGCCCTTGCCATGGCAGAGCTCGCAGACCGTGCCGGGATTCCCCCAGGGGTCTTTAATGTTATTCCCAGTAGTGATGCCAGTGCTGCTGGACAGGAATTATGCCGCAATTCAAAAGTCGCAAAGATAACCTTTACTGGCTCGACACGGGTGGGCAAAATCCTGATGCAGCAATGCGCGGATAGCATCAAAAAAGTCTCGTTGGAATTGGGCGGCAATGCACCATTTATTGTTTTTGATGATGCCGATATTGACGCTGCCGTGGCAGGGGCAATGATTGCGAAATACCGTAATGCGGGACAAACCTGTGTTTGCACCAACAGATTTTACGTTCAAAGCGGTGTCCATGATGAATTTGTCGCGAAATTGGCAGAGCGCGTTGCGGCCTTGCAGGTTTCTGATGGTATGAGCGAAGGCGCGCAGATTGGCCCCATGATCAATCAGGCGGGTCTGGAAAAGGTAGAACGTCACCTTGAGGATGCTCTGGCTGGCGGGGCAAAAATCATTACAGGTGGCGGCAGACATGCCTTGGGCGGGACATATTACCAACCTACGGTAATTACGGGAATGCAGCCAGAGATGCTGATCAGCCGCGAGGAAACCTTTGGTCCGTTATCGCCTATTTACAAGTTCGAGACCGAAGCTGAAGCGGTACGGTTGGCGAATGACAGCGAATATGGCTTGGCGGGGTATTTTTATGCTCGTGACATCAATCGTATCTGGCGCGTGGCTGAGGCAATGGAAACGGGTATGGTGGGGATTAACGCTGGTCTTATTTCCACCGAAGTCGCCCCCTTTGGCGGTGTCAAGCAATCAGGTCTAGGGCGCGAAGGCTCAAAGTATGGGATCGATGACTTTTTGGAAATGAAGTATCTTTGCTTTGGTGAGATATCCTGAAGACATGGTTTCGATTGACTGTAGTAAAGTATCTTATCACATTGATGATAAAGTAATTCTACAGAACATTACTCTCAAGACCAAAACGCGACGTTTAGGCATTATCGGGCGCAATGGTTCGGGTAAGACCAGCCTTGCCCGTCTGCTGGTGGGGTTGATTGCACCAACAGACGGCGCAATACGCATTAAGGATATTGACATTACACATCATCGCCGCGCGGCCTTGAGTCTGGTGGGGATAGTGTTTCAGAATCCTGATCATCAAATTCTGTTCCCAAGCGTCATCGAAGAGATAAGCTTTGGCTTGCGGCAATCGGGCATGACAAAATCAGAAGCCGAAGCAAAATCAGAAGCAATGTTAGCCAGATTTCATCTGAGCCATTGGCGAGATGCTTCGGTAGAAGCACTTTCTGGCGGACAGAAACATTTGTTGTGCCTGATGGCTGTGCTGGTAATGCAGCCGCAAGTCCTTGTTCTGGATGAACCTTTTGTTGGGCTGGATATTCCAACAAAAATGCAGCTTATGGACTATTGTGCGGCGCTGCCGATTACGCTGGTGCAGATAACCCATCAATGCGAAGACGTGGCAGAATATGACGAAGTTCTCTGGCTGGATGGGGGACAGGTACGGATGCACGGTGCACCAGCACAGGTCTTGCCTGCCTACAGGGAAACCATGATTGCAGAAGGGCTGGGGCATGATCTCGTTGACCTCTCCGGTTAAAACCCGCCTGCATTATTGGCCTGCTGGATTGAAATTTACGGCCTTGTGTGCTGCAACCGTGGGCCTGTTTCAAATTGCTGATATTGTAGTACATTTGGCGATTTTAGCGGCAATCTGCTTGTGCTATGGCGCGTTAGGCTTAACGTTTTTCCGTGCAGGGGTGCGTAATATCCGCCTACTCTGGCCTTTCGTTGTTATCGTTTTACTCTGGCACTATTTCAGCGATGATTTTCTTCATGGAGCAGTCATCGTCACAAGAATGCTGAATGCGCTGGCTTTGGCGAATCTCGTCACCATGACCACCAGACTTGATGCGTTAATGGATTTTTTGCGCTGGTGTCTCGCGCCATTGCGGTATTTTGGCCTCAGAACCCAACCTGTCGAGATAGCCATTGCCTTGGTGGTGCGTTTTACGCCTGTTCTGTATCAAAAAAGCTGTTATATACGTGATGCATGGCTGGTACGCTCGCCACGTAAGCCGCGCTGGCGACTGATTATTCCGATTGCCACGCTTGCATTGGATGATGCTGATCATGTTGCGGATGCTCTGAAAGCGCGTGGTGGAATTGTAAAGATTGAAGACAAAAAATGAAGCGGGTTTCTATCGAAAAAAGTATAACGCTGATTGCTCTTTTTGCGGCTTTGATAGCAGTGTTAGGGCTGATTCCAAAAATCACTTTGCCTTTTGGTGTCCCGATTACCGCACAGAGCCTTGGTATCATGCTTTGTGGCGTGGTCTTGGGTTCAAAGCGCGGCAGTTTAGCAGTTTTGCTGTTCTTGCTGTTGGTTGCGTTGGGCTTGCCATTATTATCTGGCGGCCGTGGCGGTTTAGGCGTGTTTGTTTCCCCAACAGCAGGGTTTTTGTTTGGTTTTCCGATAGCGGCTTTTGTCACTGGCCTCATTTTTGAACATTGGAAAAGCCCACCCATGTTCTTGAGTGCGTTCGTTGCAGCGATTATCGGCGGGGTTGTCGTTTTATACGGCTTCGGAATCTCTGGCTTTGCGATTGTTCTCGACAAGACTTTGCTCGAAGCCGCCGCTCTGATGACGGTCTTTATCCCTGGTGATATTGCTAAAGCCATTATCACAGGCTTGCTGGTGACCGCACTCTATAAATCCCGCCCCACGAGTATCCTTACACGGCGGTAAGCCTTACCAATTGCCCCGACTTCTGTTTAAGGGTTGAGTATCCACGCTTGGGTATCAACCCCCCGTCTTTAAGACGGGCGTGCTTTAGCATGAGAAATGAGTTATGATGTTAT